>DATBCR010000118.1:0-6500 GCA_036270375.1 Pseudonocardiaceae bacterium
CCAACATGTGCCGGTGCAGGTCCATGTAGTGCAACGCGGACGCACCGCTGCCCTCCTGGATCTGCCCTTGCAGCCAGCTACCGAACGAGGCGTAGGCACTGAGCAGCGCCGGCTCGCTGTTGGCACGCTGCTGCCGGTAGGCGGTTGGATCCTCGGCGCGCCACAGTTCGGCGAGGTGGGCGGGCAGCGCCGGATGAATGGCGTACATGGCGTTGCCCAGCCGGGTGAGCAGCCCGACCTCGGCAGCCCGCTCCAGCACCCAGACCCATTCGGTTTCCAGGCCACGAAATCGTTCCGGAACCCCTTCGTCGCGGGAGAACAGGATGAGCGCGGTCGCTGGCACGGCCCCCTCGAACAGGGCGAGGACAACAAGTGCGACGCGGTCGGCCGGCGGGAGGTGGGTGAGGGAATAGTTGAGGCCGGCCGCCAGCGTCGCGGACTCGCCAGTGCCGGGCAACGGCAACTGGCCACGCAGACCGGCCAGGAGCGTGGCCGCATCGGTGTTGGCCAACAACGGCAGCACGACGCGCATGCTCAAGGGATGCCCGTCCAACCATGCCAGCAGTTCCTCGAATGCGCGGTCCTCCCGGCGCGCGGCGGCTGCGGGGAAGGGCGCCAGCAGAGTGTCGGCATAGGCGATCGCGTCGTCCCGGGTCAGCCCGCTCACTCGGACGCGGCGGCGGTCGCCAAGCCAGGTTTCGGTCGTGCGACTGGTGATCAGCACCGTGCTGCGGCCAGCGCGGGCGACGCGCGCCAGGAAGTCCCGCAGTTCCACGCGGCCGGCGTCATCCAGCGGTGGCGTGCCACCGGTGTGCTCCGACATGGCGGCGACCGACTCGAAATTGTCCCAGATCAACAGGAGTTGATGCTGTTCGAGCAACCGATGGACTCGTTCCCGGCGTTCGTCGGGGTCGTGGCGTACGAATTCCACGCCATACACGCGCAGTCCGATCGCGGAGATCACGCCGTCGAGTGCGAAGGACGCGACACCCGGCCGGAAAGAATGCCAGATCACCCATTCCGGCTGTTCGACGCCGCCGGTGTCGCGCCACCACCGGCCGAATGCCTTGGCCAACTCGGTCTTGCCGGTTCCCGTCGTGCCATGCAACAGGACGACGTGGTCCGTGCGTGCGGCGACTTCGAGGGTGTGGAACAGGCCGTCCCGGCCGACGAACTCGCCGACCGGCGTCAGGTCGTCGACGGAACCGTCAGTGCCGGGTACCGCTCCGTCCTGAGTGGTGGTTGCGGCATGCAGGTGGGGAAAGCGGACCTCGCGGCGCAGGTAGTGTACCGGTACCAGCCAATCCGCCAAAGGCAACTCTCCCTTGGGGGTTGGCCGCGCCGACCGCAGCGCCATTCCCGCCCGCCCCGCGCGGACCGCCTCGGCCACCGAATCACCCGCGAACAGCCGCTCGTAGAAGATCGTCATGAACTCCGCGGCGGCAACGGCGTAGACCCGGTAGGCCATCGCGACCACAGCGCTGGCGCCACCGGCCAACAGCCGGGTCGCGACCGCGGCCTCCACCTGCTTGCCCACCGCGCCGGACTGGCAGGCGTTGAGTACCGCCACGGGCACCTTGGCCGCGGCGAGGACTTGGGCGATCCGGTCGACCGGCACGTGGTCGGCGCCGCCCCGAAGCCTTTCGAAGACGAGTACACCGTGGCCGGCGAACGCGCCGTGCCCGTCGAAGTGCACGATCTGGAACGGCTCGCCGGCTTCGTTGGCCTCCCGCAGGCGTGCTTCGAGTGCGGCCAGCGTCGGCGGGCGTAACACCCGCAGGTCGACCTGGCCGCGCACGGCCGCCAGCCGCGTCAACAACGGCCGCGCGATCATCTGGTATCCCACGTCATTGTCGCCGTGCGGGCGGCAGATCACCATCAGCACACGCAGCTTCCGGCCGCCAACGGGAAACACCTCGGCCAAGTGTGCCGAGGGCAGGGTCCGGCCAAGGCTGACTCCGTCCAACGCGATCGGTGCGTCCCGGCTCGGGTCGTGCAGCAGTTCCCAGGGCAACTCCAACCACCGCGCGGCCGCCGAGCGCACGACGATCTCCGCGGCGCCCGGTGTCGCCGCCCGTTGGCGCAGTCGGACATAGGCGTCGCGGATCGGTCCGGTGCCGAACACGGCGGTGAACAACGATCGGCCCCACTCGGACAGCCGAGCGGCCACCGCGTAACCGCGATCCTCGTAGACCGCGAACGGGGCCTTGAGGTAATCCTCCAGGTACCAGCGAAGGTCGTCGAGTTCTTCGGAGCTGAGCGACCAGGCAAGCTCGACCGGGGCGCCGATGGCCTCAGGCGATCCGTCGTCCGGCCAAGTGGACACCGACATGCGTCCAGCCGCGTCGACATCGATCAGCAGCCTGTCCGACACCGTGTGGCGGCCTCTCTTCAGCTGGCGGTTATTTGGGCCGGTATTTGTCAGGTAACGAGTTGCCGCTGTCAGCGACCTAGACAATGTAAGGGATCGGGCATCGGGGCATGCGGGAGATCACATGGGGGACACGGGTCCACAGATCCGGGTGGGTGGGGATGTCCTGGGTCAAATCGTGGTTGGTGACCACAATGTGACGGTGTGGGCGGAGCAGTCCGTGGTCACGGTGCTCGCGCCGGCGGATCGACCGCAGCCCCGGCGGCGGGACACCATCGGTTTGCCGCCGCGTCGGGGTACGACGCCGATCGGGCGGGATACCGATCTTGCCGTTCTGCTCGACGCGATCACCACCGACCGGTTGCTGCAGGTGTACGGGCCGCCGGGCACCGGCAAGAGCACGCTGATTCGGCACGCCGCCGCCAGCATGGCCGATACCTCAACGGGTGTGGTGTTTCTGTCGGCCGCCGGCCGGGATGTCGAAGATGTGCTGCAGGACGTGTTCGAGACCTGTTACGAGGCCGCGGGTTACCGGCCCGGCCTGGTGGAACTGCGTCGTCTGATGGCCGGTATCGAGTTGCGGTTGTTCGTGGATGATCTGGATGTGTTGGAGCAGCAGCGAGTTGTGCTGCTCGACGGCGTGCCTGCCACGACGGTGGTCTACACCTCGACGGAGCGCACGGTGTGGGCCGATGGCCGGGCGTTGGCCCTGACCGGTCTGGATGAAGCCGCCGGTCTGGCCCTGCTGGCACAGTTGATGGACAGACCGCTGCACGCCGACGAGCAGGCCGCCGCCACCGAACTGTGGCGCGCGAGTGACGGCTTGCCGTTGTTGTTGCTGCGTGCGGTGGCGGGTGCTCGGCGTGGCGACAACAGCACCGTCACGCTGCCAAGAGCCGCGGAACTGCCCGGGCTGCTCCCTCGCGTCCTCGCGCAACTCAGTGCTCCGGCCAGGACCGCGGTCGCCGTGCTGGCGGTGGCTGGTGGCAGCGTGGTCGCCGCGGAACTGCTGCCGTGGCTGATCGGCGACGCGGCGGACGTGACCACGACGCTGACCGAACTGGCCGATCTCGGTGTCGCGATCACCACCGGACGCGGCTACCACCTCGCCCCCGGCGCCGACGCGGCCCTGCCATGGGAGTGGCGGGCCGGCGCCGCGTACCTGGAGTGGATGGCCGATCGGTTGGCGCACTGGACCCGGCTGCCTGGGGTGACACCGCAGGCTGTCGCCGATCATGTCGGACTGATCACCGGTATCATCGACGCCACCGTGGCGGCCGGGCGGGCGGATCTTGGCGCGCGGCTGGCCAGGGTCACCGCACCGCTGGCGGCATGTTCGCTACGACTGGGAGCGTGGGAACAGATCCTGCGCCACGGCGTCGAAGCGGCCCGGCTGGCCGGTGACCGGGCCACGGTGGCCTACCTCACCCACGAGGACGGCGTCCACAAACTGATCACCGGCCGCCGGGTGGCCGCCGTCGCGGCGGTGGGCGCCGCGATCGCGATCTGGCACGAACTCGGCGACACCGCACACCTCGCGCTGGCCCACCACATCCAGGGCCTCGCCGCACCGGCCGCCCAGTCACTGGCTGCCCAGTCGATGGCCGGGCACACCGCCGCGATCACAGCGATGCCGCCGCCAATTCCCCCGCCGCCAAGCCCGATCGCCGCCGGGCACGCCTGGGGCGGCGCGACAGCCGCCCACCATGCGGCACTCGGCGCCAAGGCGAGCGCCGTGGCCGCGAAGACCGGCCTCGGCCTCAGCGCGAAACTGGCCATCACCGTGGCCGCCACCGTCGTGGCCACCGGAACCGCCGTCGGCGTGACCGTCCTGGCCACACAACACCGGCCGACCGCCGTACCCCCGGCGAGTTCCGAGATCATCAACACGCCCGCTCCCATTTACGTGCCACCGGACACCTACACTCCGCCGACCGATCCGACGACGCAGACGGGCGACCCGACCACCGAAGCGGCGGCCATCACCAACGTTCTGACCCAGGCACACACCGATCGGCAGGCCGTGATCAACGCGGTCAATGACGCGATGAAGTGCGGCGCCAATCTGGCCAATGACAAACAGGTGTTGCAGACCGCCCAATCGGATCGACAACAATCCGCTCAGCGGGCCGGCCAACTCGCGATCGACGCGCTGCCCGGGGCGTCGGCGATGCCTCGGGAACTGAGCACCGCGTTCTCGGACTCCGCTACCGCGGACGCCGATTTCGCATCGTGGATCACCGATCTGCAATCCAACTGCCGGCCGTCGTCGGTGACCGGCGACCCGAACTTTCAAGCGGCTGGCGCGGCGAGCACACAGGCCAACCAGGACAAACAAGCACTCCTGTCCACCTGGAATCCGATCGCACAACAGTACGGTCAACCGACCTGGGCCGTGGGCGACATCTGATCCGTCGGCGGCTCAGGTCGGCCGGGTGTGTTCCGGTGGGCCGATCGCGGCGACGAGTTGGCCCAGTGCGGTTTCCCAGTTGGTGCTGAAGTCGGCGTACTGAATGGTGTCCGAGATGGTCTCGCCGGGGCCGACCGGGAAGTCCGGCAGTTCACAGGGTTCGAGGATAATGGGGATGAACCAGTTCCGTGTCCTGGGCATCTGGCGCAGCCGTGTGATCGCGATGGTGAGTTCCTCGTTCATGTATGTCTGCGGTTTCCAGTACCGGGGGGAGAAGCACGCGAGAAAGTAGTCGCCGGCGGCGATCGCCGTTCTGATCTCCTGCTGCCAGCGCATGCCGGGCAGCAGGCTGTCGTGGTCGATCCAGACCCGGTAGCCGGCATTTCGGAGCGACGTGACCAGGACATCCACGGTGGCCAGGTCTTCCCGGACGTACGACACGAAGATACGTTTCGCCCCGGCCGGCGCTGGGCCGGGCGGTGTGCTGCCCGAAGGCCGGGGTCCGCCGGTGGGTAGGGCGTTGGATACGGATACCGTGGTGTTGTTGTCTCCCACGACGAACTGTCCCGTCATGTTCCCGCCGACGTGGATCGAGATCGGGTCACGCTCTGCGGCGCACATGACCGCTCCTTTCGCGATGCTCAACGGTGTGTCGGCGCCCACTCGAATCCGGTTACACCGGCGACCATCGCCGTTTGACCGCTGTGCGAGATGTTCAGCGACGCGCCGGTCGCTGTGCCGTTGGTGAGTGTGCCGGTCAGATGTGCCGTCCAACCGTTCGGTCCGTCGCTGGCCTGGATCGTTCCAATGCCCGCGCTCACCCAGTGGCCGTCGACGAGTTTCCACACGGTCGGCGTCGCGGTCGCCGGGAAGAAGCCGCCGGTTGGCGGGGCACCTGTTGTCGTGCAGGTCGACTCGTTCGGGACCAGTGATACGTAGGGGATACCAGATTTGTCGAACCAGAGGCCTTCGACCCAGTATCCGCCAGGGCCACCTCCGCTTGGCGCGGCCGGCATGGTGATGACATCACTGCTCGTGTTCAGGAGCACAACGCCATTCAGCCAGCCACAGGCACCGCCCCTGCTGGACTCGGTGAGCCCGAGTTGGTGGCCCGTCGGATCGGTGGTGAAATTGCCGAGCGAACCTATGATTGACGACGGCGTCTGGGTGGTCGCGAACGAGTCATGACCGTACTTGGTGGCGACACCCTTGGCGTTGACTCGGTAGAGCAATTGGGTACCACCCCCGTTGCTTCCGCCCGCATCGCCGTAGTCGACCACGATGTCGGTGGCGGAGATCGTTGCGAGCACGTGGAAGTCGGTGTCTCCGTCGATAGTCTCGATGCCGGACAAGGTGAGGGTGGTCGGCGGTGCCGAGCCGGTGGCCGGGAAGACGAACAGACGAGGCGCTGCGGCCGGGAGTGAGCTGCTTGCGTCGGCCTGGGTCACCGCCTGCTCACCGATGAAGGCCAGGCCCTCGCAGTTTGCGCAATCCCAACTGCTGAGTTTGGCCGTCCCGAGTCGGAACACATCGAGCCGGTTGGAGGTGATCCAGGCGACCGCACTGCCGTCCCAGGACCAGACCGGTCCCTGCCACGTGGGGTCGGATGGCGACAACGTGGCGAGTGTGACGGGGTTGCCGGTGCCGCAGCGCAATACGATCGAAGGCGCGGTGGTGTAGGCGATCGCCGGTGCCGATTGGTTCCGGGAGGCGCAGTAG
>DATBCR010000119.1:0-5588 GCA_036270375.1 Pseudonocardiaceae bacterium
AACTCAACATCGAGCCGGGCGGCGTCGTGCTGCACTTGGAACGCGTGCTGACCGCCGACGGCGAGCGGGTCGGGCTGGAGTCCACGTACCTGCCGGACGCCCGGTTCCCCGACCTGATCGGCGAGTTCGACCCGACCGGCTCGCTGTACGGGTTCCTGCGTGAGCGGCTCGGCGTGCGGTTCTGGCAGGCACGCGAACGCCTGGAGACGGTCTTGGCCACGCCGAGGGAGGCGCTGCTGATCGGCACCAACCCGGCGCTGCCGATGCTGCTGGTGCACCGGGTGTCCTACGACCGGCAGCGCAGGCCGATCGAGCGGGTCCGGTCGCTGTACCGGGGCGACCGGTTCAGCTTCGCCAGCCGCCTGTCCGCTGAATAACAGAACGATAACTCATCTGGTCCACTCAGGGCGTTCATGCTTCGGTGGGCCGCATGCGGGTGGTGATCGTCGGTGGTGGCGTGTTGGGCACCATGCACGCCTGGCACGCGGTGCGCCGTGGCCACGATGTGGTGCAACTGGAGCGGGAGACCGAGGCACGCAGCGCATCGGTGCGCAACTTCGGCCTGGTCTGGGTCGGCGGCCGGGCGGCGGGCGCGGAACTGGCGACCGCGGTGCGGGCACGGGAGCTGTGGGCCGAGATCGGCGCCGCCGTGCCCGGGATCGGCTTTCGTGCCAACGGTTCCCTGACCGTGGTGCGCACAGCCGCCGAACTCGCGGTGGCCGAAGACGTTGTGGCACGCCCGGATGCGGCCGAACGCGGCTGCACGCTGCTGGACGCCGACGGAGTCCGCGCCGCCAATCCCTTGATACAGGGCGACATTCTCGGCGCACTGCACTGCGCACGGGACGCCGCCGTCGAGCCACGCGTAGCCCAGCCGGCGCTGCGGACAGCACTCGCCGCCACCGGCCGGTACACCTGGCTGCCCGGCCGGGAGGTCCGGGACGTCGCGACCGGCCTGGTCCGGGACGACCGGAACGACCGCCACGAGGCCGATGTCGTACTCCTCTGCCCAGGGGCCTTGCTCGGCGGCGTGATCCGGGACCTGGCCGGCGACCTGCCGATCCGGCGGGTTCGCCTGCAGATGATGCAGACCGAACCGCTGCCCGAACGCCTGACCACCTCGGTCGCCGACGCCGACAGCTTCCGCTACTACCCGGCCTACCGGGGCGCCGCCCTGGACGCCCTCAACACGACGCAGCCGCAACCACCGGTGGCCGCCACGCACGCCATGCAACTCCTGATGGTGCAACGACTCGACGGTTCCCTGACCATCGGCGACACCCACGGCTACACCGAGCCGTTCCCGTTCGACGTCGAAGACAAGCCGTACCAACACCTTGCCGACGTCGCCGAGGCACTGCTCGGCCGCCCCCTGCCACCGATCCGCCAACGCTGGGCCGGCGTCTACGCACAGTGCACCGACACCACGAAGATCGTGCACCGCGATGAGCCGACCAGTGGCGTCTGGCTGATCACCGGACCAGGTGGCCGAGGCATGACGTGCGCACCGGCCATTGCCGAACAGACCATGGACGAGGCGAACCTGTGACGGACATCGAGATCGTCGTGCTGGACATGGCCGGGACAACGGTTGCCGACGACGGCGTCGTCGAGGACGCGTTCACCGCCGCCATCGCCGAACAGGGCGTCACGCCGGGCAGCGAACGGTTCGACGCCATGCTGTCCCACGTCCGCGACACCATGGGCCAGTCCAAGATCACCGTCTTCCGTACCCTGCTCGACAACGACGAGAACCGCGCCCAGCAAGCGAACCTGGCGTTCGAGCGGCACTACGCCGACTTCGTCCACAATGGTCGGTGCGCGCCGATTCCCGGTGCGGTACAAGCGATGTCCACGATGCGGGCGGCCGGCTGCCGGATCGCGCTCGTCACCGGATTCGCCCGCCCGACACAGGACGCCATCCTGACCGCCCTCGACTGGCACGGCATCGCCGACCTCGCGCTCACTCCGGCCGATGCCGGGCGTGGCCGGCCGTTCCCGGACCTGGTGCTGACCGCGTTGCTCCGGCTCGGCGGCACGGACGTGCGCCGGGTCGCGGTGGCCGGTGACACGCCGTCGGACATCCACAGCGGGCTACGGGCCGGCGCGGGCGTCGTAGCCGGTGTGCTGACCGGTGCCGGCACCGCCGACGACCTGCGGTCCGCGGGCGCCACCCACGTGCTGGCGTCCGTCGCGGACCTGCCAGCGGTCATCCGCGGGTAGGCCAACACAGGGTCAGGTCGTTCTACAGTTGTGGCTGTGACAGAACGAAAGGTCGCCGTGACCGCGACCGTACACGCCCCCGCCGAGCGCATCTTCGAGCTGCTCACGGACCCGACGAAGCATCCGCTGATCGACGGCTCGGGCACCGTGCTTGCCGCCCGCGACGCCGCCGCCAAGCCGCTGGAACTGGGATCCACGTTCGGTATGGACATGAAGTGGGGCATGCCCTACCGGATCACCAACAAGGTGGTCGAGTACGAGCCGTACCGGCTCATCGCATGGCGGCACCTCGCCGGTCACCGCTGGCGCTGGGAACTCGACCCGGTCGACGCGGACACGACCGAGGTCACCGAGACGTTCGACTGGTCCAGCGCCCCGGCCGGCATGTTCTATCCACTGATCGGTTTCCCTGAGCGCAATCGGAAGGGCATCGAGGAGACGCTGCGCCGGCTGGAGACCGTGCTGTCGCAGGACTGACCGGCGGTCAGTGCACTGGTGCAACCGGACGTCGGCCGTGTTCCGTCCCCATGCCATGAGACACCTGGGAACTGTTGTCGGGGCAGGAGTCCTGATGGTGCTGGTGGCCGGCTGCGCAACCGGTGGTTCGGTCGCGTCCGGCAGCGGCGGCCTGACCACGGTCACGTCGACAACCTCGCCGCCGCCGGTCACCGGGCCGGCGATCCCGGGCGTGCATCTGCCGGCCGGTGCGACGCCGGTCGCCGGCAGCCAGGTCAACTCCAGTGCCTTGCCGGCCACGTTCCCCCGGACGGCGTGGCTCGAACACGACGGCACGGTGCTCGGCTTCTACGGCGAGGACGGCGGCTGCTTCACGTCGAGCGCCACGGTCGCTCAGCAGACCGACACCCGGATCGTCGTCCGGCTCGTCCAGCAGGAACCCGGCACCGGCCCGCACGCCTGCCCGATGTACCTGCGGTACAAGCCGATGTCGGTCACGCTGGCCAAACCGCTCGGCACCCGGACCGTGGTGCTCGAGTTGGCCATCGTGCGAGGCTGAACCGGTGATGGAAGTGCAACCGATTCGACCGCCGCGTCGTCCTTGGTACATGAGGACCGGAAGATTGCTGGCGACCGCCTGTTTCGTCGTGCTCGCGGCCGCCGCGTGCGGCTCGCCGGCCGGGTCGGCCAGCGCCGGATCGGGCAACACCCTGCGCACATCGGACAGCTCACCCGTGACCACGAGCGCCCCCACGTCCGTGACTACGAGCGGGAAACCGGTGCCACCGCCGATCGTCGTGGCGCCGACCGCCGTTCCCGTGCCGACCCTGCCGCGCAGCCCGGTGCCGCCGGGCCAGATCACCGCCCCCGGCATGACCGTCGCACCCCAAGGTGTCCAGGTCACCAACAAGGGCCTCGACGTCGTGTTCACCGCGGAGGAAGCCGGCTGCCAGCTCATCACCGCGCAGGTCCAGAGCCAGACCGCGACCACGGTGACGATCCTGGTGGTCACCACGAACACCAGCAAGGGCAACACGGTGTGCCCGATGATCGTGCGTGACGTGCAGATCGCGGCCCAGCTGAGCAGCCCGCTTGGCAGCCGCAAGCTGGTGTTCGAGGCGGTCACCAAGCACAGCTGACCGACGGCCGGGTCAGGACGAGCCGGTCACCGACGGCCCCGTCAGGATGTCGGTGACAAGGCTCGCCTTCGCCACGTGTGGACAGTGGTCGCCGTCCACCTCGATCGGTGTCACGCTGAGCCGTTCCGTTGCAGCCGCGCGCATCCAGTCCGGCGTGAGGGTGCGGTCATGTCGTGGCAGCACGAAGGTGGACGGCGCGGTCGGTGCCGGGCCGGCCGGCTCGCTGTAAGCGGCCACCGGCCGCCACGCGCGCAGTGTGCCCATCGCCCAGCGCAAGGTGGCCAGATCGCAGCTGTGGAACAGGAAGTAGGCCGTCTCGACCGGATCGTCGCTGGTCCACGCGGGCCAATCCGGATGGAACATGTTCGCGAGATCCGTGTTGATCTGGTCGAGCAGGCTGCGGCCGCCTGCGAAGTCCGGCACCACCGCGCCGAGCCACACCAGGTGCTTGGCGTGCAGGCGGTCGGCCAGCGCGGGCAGGATCAGGCCACCACCGGAATGCGCGACCACGACCGGTTCCCGCATGTCGCCGGTGATCTGTTCGGCGCAGATCCGGGCGTAGTCGTCGGCAAGCAGGTCGGGCTTGTCGACCGGCAGGTCCACGGCGTGTGCCCGGTGGCCGCGCTCGGTGAGGTCGGCGGCCACCCGCTGCCAGCCGGCCGGTGACTGCGTCGTGCCGTGCACCAGTACGTAGTCCATGCCGGCTCCGCTCAGCGGTGGAACGAGATCTGCAGGGTCGGTTGTGTTGTGCCGGCGAAGAAGTCGTTGCCCTTGTCGTCCACGACGACGAACGCGGGGAAGTCCTCGACCTCGATCCGCCAGACCGCCTCCATGCCCAGTTCCGGGTACTCCAGCACGTCGACCTTCCGGATGCAGTCCTGCGCCAGCCGCGCCGCCGGGCCGCCGATGGACCCGAGGTAGAAGCCGCCGTTGGCCTGGCACGAGTCGGTGACCTGCTGGGACCGGTTGCCCTTGGCCAGCATCACCAGCGACCCGCCGGCCTGCTGGAACTGCGCGACGTACGAGTCCATCCGGCCGGCCGTCGTCGGACCGAACGAGCCGGACGCGTAGCCGTCCGGTGTCTTGGCCGGGCCCGCGTAGTAGACGGGGTGGTCCCGCAGGTACGCCGGCATCGGCTCGCCCGCGTCCAGCCGCTCCTTCAGCTTGGCGTGCGCGATGTCCCGCGCCACCACCAGCGGACCGGACAGCGACAGCCGGGTCTTTACCGGCAGCGCGGACAGCGTGGCGCGGATCTCGGCCATCGGCCGGTTCAGGTCGACGCGCACCACGTCGTCGGACAGCACCTCGTCGGTCACGTCCGGCAGGAACCGGGCCGGGTCGCGCTCGAGCTGTTCCAGGAACACACCTTCCGGCGTGATCTTCGCCTTCGCCTGCCGGTCCGCGGAACACGACACCGCGATACCGACCGGGCAGGACGCCCCGTGCCTCGGCAGCCGGATCACCCGCACGTCGTGGCAGAAGTACTTGCCGCCGAACTGGGCGCCGATGCCGAACTGGCGCGTCATCGCCAGCACCTGCTGTTCCAGCCCGACGTCCCGGATCGCGTGGCCGAGCGGCGATCCCTCGCCGGGCAGGGTGTCCAGGTAGCGGGCCGACGCGAGCTTGGCCACCTTCAGGTTGTACTCGGCCGACATCCCGCCGATCACGATCGCCAGGTGATACGGCGGGCAGGCCGACGTGCCGAGGGTGCGCAGCTTCTCGTCAAGGAAGCGCGCGAGCCGCGTAGGGTTCAGCAGTGCCTTGGTTTCC
>DATBCR010000120.1:0-5067 GCA_036270375.1 Pseudonocardiaceae bacterium
ACCGTCACGGAGGAGTACGGAAGCCGGGTCGTCACCTATCGCCAGACGTGGCAACGGGTCGGGGCGCTCGCGGCGGCACTGTCGGCGCGCGGCGTCCGGGCAGGCGACCGGGTCGTTGCCGTGCTGCCGAACCAGGTCGACCTGGTGTGCCTGTGGTTCGCGGTGAACGTCCTCGGCGCCACGCTGGTGCCGCTCGATCCCCGGCTGACCGAGCCGGAACTGGCCGCGCTGGTCACCCACGCCGACCCGGTGCTGGTCGTACTGACACCGGACGGATCGGCACCGGCCGGCCGGCAGACCCTCCACAGTGGACCCGGGCTGGACGAGGCGGCGACGCTGCCGGCACCGACGCTGACGCCCCCGGCCGATCCGACGGCACCCACCGTGGTGCTGTACACGTCCGGTTCCACCGGGCGGCCCAAGGGTTGCGTGCTGTCGCACGACAGCCTCGTGCTGCCGGCCGGCCACATGGTCGAACGACTGCGCATGACAGAGGACGACGTGCTGCTGCACGTGTTGCCACTGCACCACATGGCCGGGCTGTCGTTCCTGACCACCGCGGTCGCCGCCGGCGCGGGTGTGGCGCTGGTGCCCCGGTTCAGCGGCACCCGGTTCTGGGCGCAGGCGGCCGCCAGCGGCGCCACGGTCTTCCGGCACCTCGGCGAGATGATCGCCGTGCTGTGCGCGCGGCAGCCGACGAGCGCCGAGCGGCACCACAGCCTCAGGCTGGCCTACGGCGCGGGCGCGACACCCACCGTGGCCGCTCGGTTCACCGCGAGGTTCGGCGTGCCGACACTGGAGGGCTACGGCCTGTCCGAGACGAACACCGTGCTCTGCGGCACGCTCGACGATCCACGGCCGGGCACGCTCGGCCGGCCGCTGCCGCACGTCCGGGTCCGGCTGATGGACGCGACCGGCGAGGTGCGCGGTGCGGGTGTCGGCGAGTTGCAGGTCGGCCCGAACCCCGCGCTGCTACAGGGATATCTCGGCGCGCCGGAGCTGACGGCGGCCGCGTTCGACGACGGCTGGTACCGCACCGGCGACCTGGTTCGCCGGGACTCGGACGGCGAACTGCGGTTCGTCCGCCGCATCAACGACGTGATCCGGCGGCGCGGCGAGAACATCGACCCGGCCGAGATCGAACGGGTCGCCGAGTCGTGTTCCGGGGTGCGCAGGGCGGCCGCGGTCGGCGTGGTCGCCGAACTGGACGGCGTCGACATCAAGCTCTACCTGGAACCCGTGGCGGGCCGTCCGGTCGTCGCGGACGACGTGCTCGCGCACTGCGCGCGGCGGCTCGCGCCGTTCAAGCTCCCCCGCTACGTCGAGATCGTGGACCGCCTGCCGCTGACCGCGACACAGAAGGTGGACAAGGTCGCGCTGGCACGGCACGGGGGAAGCCCACATGAGTGACCTCGCGAGCGAACCGAGCAATCGGCTGTGGGCCATTCATGAGCTGGGCCGGGCGATCACCGCGCGGGCCGGTGAACTGGAGGAACTGGCACTGGCCGCACTGCCGTTCCCGCGCCGGGTCATCCGGGCCGATATCGCCCTCGCCGCGCAACGGCTGGCCGCGTTCGGCGACCTGCTGCCCGCGCTCGCGGGCCGCGGACCGGTCGGCACGGTGGCCCTTGCGTTGCCGGGCAACGCGATCCTGAGCAACCCGGTCGCCGCGGTCGGCTCGGCGTACCTGGCCGGCAACCGGGCGCGGGTGCGGCTTCCCCAGCGGCGCAAGCAATGGGCCGACGTCGTGGCCGAACTCCTGCGGACCGCGTTCGGACAGGCCGTCGTGTCGCACGACCAACCAGGTTCGGCGTTCATCGACGGCGCGCTCGCCGATCCCGAGACCGGGGTGCTGCTGGTGTTCGGCGCGGACGACTGGATGCTGCCCTACGAGGACGCCGTGCGGCACTCCGCGACGAAGGTGATCTTCGAGGGCCCCGGCAAGGACCCGTTCCTGGTACTGGCCGGCGCCGACGTCGCCGAGGCGGCCAGGGCGGCGGCGGTCAGCGGCACCTACAACTCCGGCCGTGCATGCACGGCACCGGAACGCATCTACGTCGACGAACGCATCTATGACCAGTTCGTCGACGAGTTGGTGACCGCCGCGAACGCCCTGCCGGTCGGCACACCCGATGACGAGACCACCTGGGTCGGACCGCTCTCCCCCACCGACGCCAAACGGGTACGTGACCAGATCGCGCAAGCGGTAGCGGCCGGTGCCCGCGTGCTCACCGGCGAAGGCAGCGGATCGCTCGTGCCGCCAACGGTTCTCGTGGACGTCGACCACACGATGGACGTGCTGCGCGCGGAGACGTTCGGACCGGTCCTGCCGGTGCTCCCGGTCGGCACCGCGGCGCAGGCGGTCGCGCTGGCCGAGGACTCCCCTTACGGGCTCGGCGCCACGGTCTACGGCGGCCCGGACTGGGTGCCGGAGCGGCTGGCCCGCAGCCACGGCGACGTCTGTCGCGACGAGACCTGGCTGGACCGCAGGGTCCGGCTACCGGTCGCACCCTACGGCGGCCGACGCCGCTCCGGGTGGGTCTGGGAATGGCACGCCAACCAGTTCCTGCGGCGGGACGGCCCCCGACTGTGTGTCACCGAGCTGTCCCGTCCGCGTCCGTGACCATGCGACTGACTGGAGAAATTGCCATGCGGAAGAACGAGAACCTGCCGTTCGAGCTGGCCGAGTACCAGCAACGGCTGACCGAGGTGCGGGAGCGGATGGCCGAACGGGGTATCGATCTCGCCCTGATCAGCATTCCCGAGAACATCTACTACCTGACCGGCTACACCACGCTCGGCTACTACATGTACCAGACGCTGCTGGTGCCGATCGAGGACGAGCCGCTGATACTGACGTACCGCGAGGAGCGGATCAACATCGAGCGGCTGTCCTGGCTGGAGCGCTACGTCAACTACGGCGTCGGCGAGGACCCGATCGAGGTGACCGCGCGGACCGTGGCCGACGTCGGCTGCGCGGGCAAGACACTGTCCATTGAGGAGAGTGGCTACTTCTTCCCGATCCGCACCTACCGGCGGCTGGTGGCCGAACTGTCGGGCGTCACATGGGTGGACGGCAGCGGCATGGTCGAGGCGGGCCGGCTGATCAAGTCGCCGGCCGAGATCGACTACATCCGCCATGCGGCGAACGCGGCCATGGGCGGCATGGTCGAGGCGCTGGCCACCGCGCGGATCGGCGCGACCGAGAACCAGGTGGCGGCGGCCGTCTACCGGGCCACGCTGGAAGGCGGCAGCGAGTACCCCGGCAGCCCGCCGTACGTGATCAGCGGTGAGCGGTCCGGCCTGCCGCACGGCACCTGGGAGGGCCGGGAACTGCGCGACGGCGACATCGTCTTCCTCGAGTTCTCCGGCTGTGTCAAGCGGTACAGCGCGGCCATGATGCGCACCGCGTTCATCGGCGACCCGCCGGCCGCCGTCACCGGCCGGGCGGACGCCGTGATCGACGCACTCGAACACGCCATCGACGCCATCCGGCCCGGTGTCACCTCCGGCTCGGTGGACGACGCGTGCCGCAAGGCGATCCTCAGCCACGGCTTCGGCGACCACACGCACGAGACCGGCTACTCGATCGGCGTCTGCTACCCGCCGGGGTGGAACGAGAGCCACATCATGAACCTGCACCCTGGCGACGAGACCGTGTTGCGCCCCAACATGGTCTTCCACCTGGTGCCGTCGCTGATCGTGCCGGAACTCAACGGCCACGTCGGTTTCAGCGAGACGGTCGCGGTCACCGAGACCGGCTGCGAGGTGTTGACCGACAAGAAGGTGCCCCGCCAGCTGCAACTGTTGCCCACCAACGGGAGCCGGTGATGACCCTCGCCGTGCTCGGCGGGCCGCAACTGGTGCCCGACGGCGTCGACGAGTCGGTGTGGCCGGACGTCGACGAGTCCGACATCGACGCGGTGGTCGGCACACTGCGCTCCGGAAAGCTGAGCTGGTTCAACAACACCGAGGTCAAGGCGTTGGAGGACCGCTTCGCGGAGTTCGTCGGAGTATCCCACTGCCTTGCGCTCAACAGCGGCACCGCGGCCTTGCACGCCGCGGTGGCCGCGGTCGGCGTTGGCCCCGGCGACGAGGTGATCGTGCCGGCGCTGACGTTCCTCGCGTCGGCCAGCTGCGTGCTGCACCACCAGGCCATCCCGATCTTCGTCGACATCGACCCGGTCACGTTCACGCTCGACCCGGCCGAACTGGAGAAAGTCCTCAGCCCAAGGACAAAGGCGATCATCGCGGTGCACCTGCACGGCCTGCCGGCGGACCTGGATCCGATCATGGCGTTCGCGCGGCGGCACGGCCTCGCCGTGATCGAGGACGCGGCGCAGGCACACGGCGCGACCTACCACGACCGCCCGGTCGGCTCGATCGGCGCCATCGGCGCGTTCAGCATCATGGCCGGCAAGAACCTGCCCACCGCGGGCGAGGGCGGCCTGCTCACCACGAACGATCCTGAACTGCGCAACCGGGCGGACGCGGTGAAGATGTTCGGCGAACTCATCGGGCCGGACAACGAACGCGAGTACAACGCGCACACCATCGGCTTCAACTACCGGATCGGCCCGGTGCTGGCCGCGATGGCCCGCAGCCAGCTGGCCCGGCTGGACCGCTACACCAAGGAGGTGCGGGCCGGCGCGGAACGGCTGGCCGCGCGCCTTGCCGAACTGCCAGGCGTGTTGCCCCCTGTCGTGCCGGCCGGCAGAACCCATGTGTACCACCACTTCCGGATCACGCTCGATCCGGTTGCGGCCGGACTCGACCTGCCGGCCGGGGTCTTCCGGCAGGCCGTGCAGAACGCGCTGGCTGCTGAGGGCGTGCCGGTTGGCGGCTGGCAGAACCGTCCGCTGCCCGGCCAGACGCTGTTCCAGGAAATGGTCGGCTACGGCAAGGGCTGCCCGTGGACCTGCGGCCACGCGAGCCCCGATGCGGCGACCTATCACCAGGAGGACTTCCCGAACACGCTGGCGGTGATCCAGCGGACGCTGCTGGTCGGCACCCGGCTGTGTATGGCATCGCTGCGCGATCCGGCGTCTGTCGACGCCTACGCGGACG
>DATBCR010000121.1:0-2192 GCA_036270375.1 Pseudonocardiaceae bacterium
CCACCCGCGCGTCCGCCGCGATCCGACCCACTTCCTGTTCGCCACGCAGGTAACCGGTCAGCCGGTTCTCGCCGTGCTCGTCAAGTTCACCGAACCTGGCGAGCACGCCCGGCTGCCCGATCAGCCCGACGAACGCGGGCAGGACCGCCTGGTGCATGGCAAGGCTGTGGGCGAGGTACGCACGGAGATTGGCCTCGACCGTCTCCGCGCCCGGATCCGGCAGTGCACCCAAATCCTGTTCCACCGTAACAACATGCGCCCGCGGGGCGGTGGCGAGTAGTTCCTCCTTGTCCGCGAAATGGTTGTACAGCAAGCCGTCGGCGACTCCGGCCGCCCTCGCGATCGTGCGCACGGTCAGTCCGGCGGTGCCGCGCTCGGCCATCAAGTCGTGCCGCAGTCGTGATCAGTTGCTCGCGCCGGCCGGATTTTCGTGGTGGCATCAGTCAAACGGCGCCCGTTGTCCCTGTGCCGTCAGCACTTGCGAGCCGGGGAACCATCAGCTACTTTCCTGGCAGGAAAGTACTGTCGAGGGGGGAACATGAGCGATCAGGTCGAGCCGGCGGACGCCGCACGCGCACTCAGCGAGATCGGCCGGCGTCGCGAGCAGGTGATCCGGCGGAAGGTCTTCCCCGGCTGGTTCTGGTGGGCCCAGGCCGTCCTGACCGTCGCGCTCACGGCGGCCATCGAGTCCCAGCGCGGCGTGCTCATCGGGATCGGCATCACCCTGTTCGCGGCCGGCTCGCTCGTCATCAACGTGCCGGTGTCCCGGGCGGCCCGCGCTGCCCCGCCGCACCGCAGCCTGGCCAGCCAGCCAGGGTCCGCCCGCAAGACACTGCTCGGGTTGGCGACCTTTATGGTCGTCCTGCTCGGTGTGGCGCTGGCGACCGGACTCAGTCTGGGTGCGGCCGGGGTGCCGTATCCGGGAACGATCGCCGCCGCGGTCGCCTCGGTGGTGTTCGCGGTCGGCGGGCCGATGGGCGTACGGGCCGAGCAGGCCATGCTGGTGCGCCGGGCCGGGAGCCAGGGATGATCACGCCCAGGTTCGACGAGCTGATTCACGCACCCACCCGACTGTCGCTGGTCGCCTTCCTCGCCGCGACCGGATGGGCGGACTTCGCGGTCCTGCGCGACAGCGTCGGCCTGTCCGACTCCGCCCTGTCCAAACAGCTCACCACGCTGGAGCACGCCGGCTACGTCGAGATCCGTAAGGCTTTCGTCGGCAAGCGGCCGCGCACATCGGCCCGGCTCACCGCCGACGGTCGGACCGCCTTCGACCGGCATGTGTTGGCGTTGCAGGAGATCGTCGCCCGCGCCGGCGGGTCGGTTGTCCCGTCCAGCCGGTCATCCGATAAGGCGATGGAATGATTCTTTTCTCGCGACCGTGACATTAGGCTGACCGGCGGTTGGTTGCGGGCTCATGGATGCGTCATTTTGATGGGCATGAGTCAGTTGCGCGTCCGCACGGTGCTCGTCGCGGTTCTGGTCACCCTGGGCATGGTCGCGCTGGCCGGTGGCAGTGCCGAGGCCGTGGCCATGATGGCGCCCTTGGGCATTCAGGGCACCGGCGGTATCCAGGGCACCGGCGGCATTCAAGGCACCGGCGGTATCCAGGGCACCGGCGGCATTCAGGGCAGTGGCGGTATCGAGGGCACCGGCTCGGTGACACACACCGGCTGAGCCCGCGCGTCAGCCGTTCGGGTTCGTCCACCGCGTCGGTGGACGGCGGCGATCCTGCGGCTGCGGGATCAATCGGCACTGCCCTCAGGTTCGGTGTAGGTCACGAACACCACGAGCGTGTCGTCGTCGGCGCCCCTCCGGTACAGCGTCTGCCCCACCGCGCGCCACAACGCCCGCTCCTCCTCCAAAGTGCGCGGCGGCTCGTAGCCCAGCGCGTGCAGAAGGTCGCGGTGATGCAGGTCGAAGGCGGTTCGGACGAGCGTCGCGAACCCGATGGCAGCCCGCACGCCCGACCGGTAGGAGATGCGGGAGATCAGCAGCGCACCGACCGCGACGGACAGCCACAGCGCCAGCGGCAGGCCGAGTCCCGGTCCCAGCGCCGCGGAGATCGGCACGAGGAGTGCGGAGAGCGTGGTCACGACCACCGTGGTCTCCACGCTCGCCCGCGCGCTCGCCAGTTCGGCCTGCGTGGTCCTCGGAATCACCTGAAGCAGATGCGGCCAGAAGAACACCGC
>DATBCR010000122.1:0-3010 GCA_036270375.1 Pseudonocardiaceae bacterium
CCTTCGCGTCGCTGTGCACGGTGTACAGGCCCGGTATGGCCTGCCCGCCGGATGACGACACGGTCAAGCGAGCCGATGTCGCGGCCACCACCGTCTGCAGGGCGATCGCCCCGGCCAGCACGACGGCGACGCCACCGATCACCCTGGCCGCTGTCCCGCTCTCCAGTTGCAGCCGGCGCACCGCCAACTGCCACGACACCGGCCCACCCTGCACCGCCGACACCGCCCGCTCCAACAACCACGGCAACAGGACCGGCACACCGACCAGCAACGCCGACGACCCGAGCGCGACGATCCAGATCCACCGCACGCTCTGCGTCGGCACATCGTGCGCGAGGAACAACAGCCCGACCCCGGCGACCACCAGCCCGGCCCGCCACCACAGCCTGCGACGCACCGGCCGGCCGCCCCGAACCACACCGAGCGGCTCGATCACCGTGCGGCGCAAGGCGAACAGCGCGCTGGCAACCGAAAGTACCGGGACGAGCAACACGATCAGCACGACAAGCGGCCACGGCGGCGTGATGTCGGACGTGAACGCGCTGATCCCCTCCACCTCGACGTTCGGCACGATCTGCCGGAACCCCAGAAACAGCGCCGCGCCCAGCACCAGCCCGGTGCCGGCGCTGGCGAGCGACTCGGCCGCCGCGATCCGCCGCACCTGCCGTGATCCGGCCCCGACCAGGCGCAGCGCGGCCAGCCGGCGATCCCGCTGCGCGCCCGCGATCCGGCTGCTGATCGCCACCATGATCAGGATCGGCATCAGCAGGGCGACCGCGCCGATCACCACCAGTGCCTGCAGCAGCGGGCCGACCGGCAGCGACCCGCCGTCCCAGCCGAACGAGAACACCTGCTGCGGTCTCTCGTTGGACGGGATCTGATCAACGGCCAGCCCGGCGTAGTAGGTCAGCTGCTGTGGACCGCGCAGCCCCGCCGGCCCGATCAGGCCGATCACCCGCTGTGGGAACCGGGGCCGCAGTAGCGCACCGTCCGATGTGGACAGAAATCCCGCCAGCGCGGGCGACAGGACGATCTCACCCGGCCCCGGCACCCGGTCCAACCCCGGCGGCACCGGGGAGTTCGGACCCGTGGCCCGCACGTACTCGCCACCGATGTAGGTCCCCAGGAACTGGGTTCCCCCACCGTAGACGTCCAGCGGGGCGACGCCGGGCACCGCACCGATGCCGGGAGTCCCAGCCGTCTCCCGCGCGTGTTCGGCGGACATGAAGTGGCCGACCGACGCGGCCACCAGCAGCACCGCGGTGGCCATGCCGATGCCGATGGTGCCGAGCACGAGCCTGGCCAGCGACGTCCGGCCGCCCCCGACGGCCAGCCGGATGCCGAGCGCCAGGTCCCTCGGCCATCCGCCGCGCCACCGCGCGAAGTCGGTCACCTGGCCAGCTCCATGTCCCGGGTCCGGCCGTCCCGAACCACGACCTCACGGTCCGAGTAGGCCGCCACCCTCGGCTCGTGCGTGACCAGCACGACGGCGGTCCCGCTCTCCTTTGCCGCCGTCACCAACAGTTTCATCACCCGCTCGCCGTTGAGCGAGTCCAGCGCGCCGGTCGGCTCGTCCGCGAACACCACCTTCGGCTCGGCGACCAGCGCCCGTGCCACCGCGACCCGCTGGCCCTGGCCGCCGGACACGTCCCCCGGCCGGTTGCCGGCCACGTCGGCCACTTCGAGCCGGCCGAGCCAGATGTTCGCGGCGTGCTCGGCCACCGACCGCCGCACGCCGGCCAACCGCAGCGGCAGGGCCACGTTCTCAAGGCACGTCAGCTCAGGCACGAGCTGCCCGAACTGGAAGACGAACCCGAAGTCCGTGCGCCGCAACGCACTCCGCCGGGCGTCGGACATGGCGCCGATGTCGTTGCCGCCGTACAGCACCCGGCCGGAGTCCGGGCGCACGATGCCGGCAAGGCAGTGCAGCAGGGTGGACTTGCCGGAGCCGGACGGGCCCATCACCGCGACCACCTCGCCCGGCCACACCGAGAGGCTGGCCGCGATCAGTGCCGGCGTCGGCCCGAACGCCTTGGTCAGGTCGGCACCCGCGAGCAGTGGCCCGCCCGAGCGCACCCCGGACTCCGTGTCGTAGGTCGCGCCGGTCATGCGGAGGTCACCTTTCCAGCCAGTTCGTCCAGCCGGGCCGTGGTCAGCTCAAGCCAGCGCAGGTCCGCTTCCAGGTGGAACAGGGCGTGATCGCAGATCAGCGCGTCGGCCAGATCACCGATCGCCTTGCGCCGGGTGAGTTCGCGCATCGCGCGCAGGTGCTCGGTGCGCTGTACGTCCAGCACGTCGACCGCGCTGCGGCCGGACAGCAGCGCCAGCACGACCTTGGTGTAGAGGACGTTCTGCAGGTACGGCTGTGGCGGTTCGGCCGTGTGCAGCCAGTCGGCGACGTCGGTCACGCCCGCGTCGGTGATGGCGTACCGCTTGCGGTCCGGGCCGTCGCCGGCCTCGACCCCGGAGACCTCGACCAGACCGCTGCGCAGCAGGCGGGACAGCGTCGCGTAGACCTGCCCGTAGGGCAGCGGCCGGTCGTGGCCGAACCGCTCGTCGTACGCCCGCTTGAGGTCGTAGCCGTGCCGTGGGCCGGTCTCCAGCAGCCCCAGCAGTGTGTGTCTGATGGACATGGACGCCACTATACACACGAGGTATACACCGCGCGTATAGTGTTATCCGACCTGGTCAGCAGGCACAGAGGCAGAACGGGTGACCAGCGGGGTCGGCGTAGACCTGGAACTCCGGCCGGTCCTCGGATACGTCGAGCGGCCGCGCGCCGACGGCGATCGCGTGCGCTTGGGCGGCCGCCATGTCGTCCACCCGGAAGTCGAAGTGGTACATCTGCGGTCGGGTCGGGTCCGGCCAGGTCGGGGGCTGGTAGTCGGGCGCGGGCTGGAACTCGATGCCCATGCCACCGTCCGGATCGACCAGGCTGGCCCATGTGTCGTCGTACAACAGCTGTGGCGGCGGCCAACCCAACAGCGCGGCGTAGAAGGCGGCAAGCGCT
>DATBCR010000123.1:0-3293 GCA_036270375.1 Pseudonocardiaceae bacterium
GCCCCGTTTTGGGGGGCGAGCCTGAAACATTCAGTCAGCCCCTGGCCCGCCGAATGGTGTCCCGGTACCAGATGGCGCTTTGTTTGAGTGTGCGTTCCTGGGTCTCGTAGTTCACGCGGACGATGCCGAATCGCTTGTCGTAACCGTACGACCACTCGAAGTTATCCATCAGCGACCACGCGAAGTAACCGCGGACGTCCGCACCCCGCGCGATTGCCGCCGCCACCGCACGCAGGTGTTCGGCCAGGTAGGCGGTGCGGTCGTCGTCGCGGACGAAACCGTTTTCATCGGGCTGGTCGTCGAACGCCGCGCCGTTCTCCGTGATCACCAACGGCAGGCCTGGGTAGTCCTTGCTCAGGCGGACCAGCAGTTCCGTGATGCCGCTCGGCACGATCTCCCAGCCCATCGCGGTCACCGGCACGCCGTGCGGCACCCATCGGGACACCGGGCGGCCGTCCGCGTCCACCGTGCTGCCGTGCTCGTCGGTGCCGGAGTAGCGGTGTGCCGAGTAGTAGTTCACGCCGAGCACGTCGATCGGCTCGGAGATCACCGCGAGATCGCCTTCACGGACCGGGATCTCGACGCCCCGGCCGGCCAGGTCCGCCACCACGTCCGCCGGATAACGCCCGCGCACCACGGGATCCAGGTACAACCGGACACCGAGCCCGTCCGCCCGCAGCGCCGCGTCCCGGTCGGGTTGGGTGTCGGTCGCCGGCTCGGCGTAGCCCATGTTCAGCGTCAGGCCGAGATCGATCGGGGTCCGTGCGGCGGCCCGCATGCGGCCGGTCGCCAGGCCGTGGCCGAGCAGTAAGTGGTGTGCCGCCTGGATTCCGGCCGCGAAGTCCTGCCGGCCGGGTGCCTGCCGGCCGTCCGCGTAGCCCAGCATCGCCGAGCACCACGGCTCGTTCAGCGTCGTCCACGTCCGCACCCGGTCACCGAGGTGGCCGAACACCAGCATGGCGTAGTCGGCGAACCGGTACGCGGTGTCCCGCGCCGGCCAGCCGCCCGCGTCCTCCAGTTCCTGCGGCAGATCCCAGTGGTACAGCGTGACCCACGGGTCGATGCCCCGGCCGAGTAGCTCGTCCACCAGCCGGTCGTAGAAGGCGAGGCCGGCCGGATTGGCCGCGCCCGTGCCGCCGGGCTGAACCCGGGGCCAGGCAACGGAGAACCGGTAGGTGTCCACGCCGAGGTCGTGGATCAGCGCGACGTCCTCAGGCATCCGGTGGTAGTGGTCGCATGCGGTGTCGCCGTTGTCGGCGTTGTGCACGGCACCGGGTACGCGGCAGTAGGTGTCCCAGATCGACGCGGTGCGCCCGTCCTCGGCCGCGGCGCCCTCGATCTGGTACGCCGAAGTCGCCACGCCCCACCGGAAAGTGGTGGGCAGCGTGTCGATGAGGTCGGTGGCCGCACCGGTCGCCGGTGTGCCGTCGAGTGTGCCCGCTGTCGTGTCCATGTCTCTCCCGCTGTGTCTGTCGTCGGTAACCGTGGTGTCGCCTGTGGTCAGTGGGTCGATACCGGTGCCCTCGTGGGGTGCAGCCAGCATGCGACGGTGCGTTCGTTGTGCCCAGCGGTTTCCGGCTCGCCCAGTTTGGGGACCGTCGTCGAGCACGGGTCGAACGCGTGTGGGCAGCGCGGGTGGAACGCGCAACCGGTGGGCATGGCCCGCAGGTCGGGCGGGGAACCGGGGATGCCGGACAGTTCCCGCCGTGGCCCGCGCAGCGCGGGGAACGAGTGCAGCAGCCCGTCGCTGTAGGGGTGCAGCGAGTCGCGGTACAGCGTGGCCGCCGGTGCCTGCTCCACGATCCGGCCGCCGTACATGATCGCGATCCGGTCCGAGAACTCGACCAGCAGCGACAGGTCGTGCGTGATGAACAGCACCGAGAAGCCGAGCCGTTCGCGCAGCCCGATCAGCTGGCCGAGGATCTGCCGCTGCATCACCACGTCCAGCGCGGTGGTCGGCTCGTCCATGATGACGATCTTGGGTTCCAGCGCGAGCGCCATGCCGATCATCACGCGCTGCCGCATGCCGCCGGAAAGCTGGTGCGGGTAGCTGTCCAGCCGGTCGGCCGAGATGCCGACGAGTTTCAGCAGTTCCGCCGCCCGTGCCCGGCGCGCGGCGGGCGACATCCTCGGCTCGTGCGCCTTCAGCACGTCCAGCAGTTGCGTGGACACCTTGTGCACCGGGTTGAGCGAGTTCATCGCGCCCTGGAACACGATCGACGTCTCGGCCCACCGGAACTCGCGCAGCTGCGCGGGAGTGAGCGTCATGATGTTGATCGGTTCGCTGTCCTGCGGGTGGTAGTACACCGCGCCGCCGCGGATCACGCCCGGTGGCGGCAGCAGCCGGGTCAGGCCGTACGCGAGGGTGGACTTGCCGCTGCCGCTCTCGCCGGCGAGGCCGAGCACCTCGCCCCTGTGCAGCGTCAGGCTGACGTTCCGGACCGCGTGCACGGCCTGCTCGCCGAGGCCGTAGTCCACGTTGAGGTTTCTGATTTCTAGCACCGGTTCGCCGATCATTCGCCCTCCTCGGTCTCGGCCAGCCCGAGGACCGGCGTGAAGCCGACCCGCATCCGCACCACCCGGCCGGTCGCCGTGCGCACCTTGTTGCGGCCGGTGCCGCGCAGCCGTGGGTTGACGAACTCGTCGATACCGAAGTTCAACAGGGACAACGCGGTGCCCAGGATCGCGATCGCGAGCCCCGCCGGTACGAACCACCACCACGCGCCCTGCGCGAGCGCCTGCTGGCTCTGCGCCCAGAACAGGATGGTGCCCCAGTTCCAGTCCGACGAGCCGGCAACCCCGATGAACGCCAGCGTGATCTCGGACAGCACCGCGAACACCACGGTCCCGATGAAGCTGGACGCGATGATGGCGGTCAGGTTGGGCAACACCTCGAAGCCAACGATCCGCCAGGTCGGCTCGCCGGTCGCGCGTGCGGCCTCGACGTAGTCGCGGCGCCGCAACGACAGCGTCTGCGCCCGCAGCACCCGCGCGCCCCACGCCCACGACGTGCAGCCGATCACCATGGCCACCAGGAAGTCGCCCGCGTTGGAGACCGTGGACGTGATGATGATGATCAGCGGCAGTGCCGGGATCACCAGGAACACGTTGGACAGCGTGGAAAGGCCGTCATCCGCGGTGCCGCCGAGATAACCGGCGGTGACACCGATCAGCACGGAGAGGATGGACGCGAGCACACCGGCCAGGAACCCGACGTACACCACGCTCCGCGCGCCGACCAGAACCTGGCTGAAGATGTCCCTGCCGATGTGGTCGGTGCCGAACCAGTGCGC
>DATBCR010000124.1:0-2192 GCA_036270375.1 Pseudonocardiaceae bacterium
GTCCTATGTAGACGGTGTGGTGACGCACGCGAGACTGCCGCTCGGCGATGCCGATCACGAGTCTGACCGTATGGCCGGCGTGCTGTGAGCGGCGAGACGGTCACGCGGATCGGCGGCTTGGACCTGCGGCGCGTAAGCCGAATCGTCGACGGCGCGTTCTATCCGCTGCTCGTGCTGTAC
The DNA here is from genome assembly GCA_036270375.1 of Pseudonocardiaceae bacterium. Lineage (GTDB taxonomy): Bacteria > Actinomycetota > Actinomycetes > Mycobacteriales > Pseudonocardiaceae > DATEPR01. The sequence goes on from DATBCR010000124.1 coordinate 181, forward strand.
TCCCTGTACGCGCTCGGCTGGCTCGTGCTCGGCCTCGGATTCGGTGCCATCGCGGACATCCCGGCACTGCACCACCTCGTGGACACGTGGCAGGCGACCGCCGCGCCGCACACGTTCGCCGCCCGGATCGCGCACGGCCTGCAGGTCGGCATCATGCACTCCGAGACCGGTGCGCAGGTCATCCTCGACTACCTGTTCAGCCTGCTCAACGTCGCCCTCAGCGTGGTCCTGCTGCGGTCCGCGCCCGCCGACCGGACGGTGCGGCTGCTGGTGGTCGGCATGATCGGCTCGGCGGGCGCGTTCAACCTGCAGGCACACGCCGACATCTACGCCGTCCAGGACGCGCTCGGCATCAGCATCGGCTGGTGGCACACGGCGTTGCTGCACGGCGTCGGCGGTGTGTGCTACGTGTTCGCGCTGCTGATGTTCCCGACCGGCAGCCTCGGTTTCGGCGGCCGGACCCGTTGGCTGTCGAGGACAGTCGTGTTCGGGGTGGTCGCGGCGACCGTGGGGCTGCTCAGCGTGTCCACCGCGAGTTACCCGCATCCGGTCAGCTTCGTGGTGTTCTTCGGCCTGCTGGCACCGGTTGCCGGTCTGGCCGCGCAGCTGCGCCGCTACTCGGCGGCCACCACGGCGGAGTCGCGCCAGCAGTCCAGGGTGTTGCTGTGGACGTTGTTCATGGCGTTCGGCGCGGCGGCGCTGATGTCGGCGCTGACCGTCGTGATCGCCACGATCCAGCCCGCGGGCCTCACGACGGAGAGTTCCGACGCGCTGTTCTTCTGGATCTGCCGGGCCGTGTTCACCATGATTCCGTGCGCGCTGTTGGTCGGCGTGCTGCGTTTCCGGCTGTGGGACGTCGAACTGCTGCTCAACCGGACGTTCGTCTACGGCGTGCTGAGCGTGTTGATCGCCAGCCTGTATGTCGGGGTGGTCGTGGCCGCCGACTGGCTGCTGAACGCGCCGGGACGGGCCAACCTGCCGGTCCAGTTGTTGGCCGGCGCGGTGGTGGTGCTCGCGCTGCGGCCGGCACGCACGCGGATCTCGGCGCTCGCGAACCGGCTGGTGCACGGTCGCCGGCCCGCGCCGTACGACGTGCTGGCCCAATTGTCCGCGCTGTCACGGACAACCGTCACCGACGCGACCGTGCTGCCGCTACTGGCCCGCGTCACCGGCGAGGGGCTGCAGGTGGCCAGCTGCGAGGTGCGGCTGCGGCTGCACGACGGCACCGACCGCCGTTACCGGTGGCCGGCCGGGTCCGGCGGCATTTCGCCCGCACACGTCGTCGACGTGTACTACGACGGCGAGCAGGTCGGCGAGTTCGCCATCGACCGGGGGTCAGCGGTCGGGCTCGCGCCGGAACAGCGGCGGCTGCTCACCGACCTCGCGCACGGCGCGGGGCTGGTGCTGCGCACCGTGCGGCTGACCATCGACCTCGAACAGCAGCTCGGCACGATCGCAAAGCAGGCCAACGAGATCAGCCTCTCCCGGCGCCGGATCATGCACGCGCAGGAGGCCGAACGCCGCACCCTGGAACGCAACCTGCACGACGGCGCGCAACCCCAGCTGGTCGCGGTCCGCATGTCGCTCGGCCTGATGGCGCACCTGATCGGCACCGGGAACACCACCGCGGCCGCCGCGCTGATCGACCAACTCGACAGCCAGCTCGCCGAGGCGGACAACGATCTCACCGAACTGTCCAACGGGCTCTACCCGTCGCTGCTGCGGGAGCGCGGGCTGCTGCCGGCACTGCGTGACCAGGCGGTGAAACTCGGCATCGACGCGACTTTCACCGCGCCAGACCCGCTGTCCGCAAGGCGGCTGCCGAGCGAGGTCGAGGCGGCCGTGTGCCTCGCGGTGATGGAGGCCCTGCAGAACGCCGCCAAGCACGCCCCGCGCTCGGCGGTCCACGTCGAGCTGTCGACGACGGCCGGCGAACTCCGCTTCGTTGTGGCCGACAGCGGGCCGGGATTCGTTGTGGCGCACCAACACCGTGGTGTCGGCCTGCAGAGCAT
>DATBCR010000125.1:0-4072 GCA_036270375.1 Pseudonocardiaceae bacterium
GGTGGCCAGCGCCGACCGGCTCAGCGGCACGTTGACACCGTCGAGTTCGGCGCCGTCGGAGTTCAGCGGGAGCGTCTTGAGGTTCATCGCCGGTGAGCCGATGAAACCGGCCACGAATGCGTTCGCCGGCTTGTCGTACAGCGCCCTCGGGGTGTCGCACTGTTGCAGCAGGCCGTCCCGCAGCACCGCCACGCGATGGCCCATGGTCATGGCCTCGACCTGGTCGTGCGTGACGTAGATCGTGGTCGTGCCGAGGCGGTGCTGCAGGGCCGCGATGTTGGCCCGCGTCTCGACGCGCAGCTTGGCGTCGAGGTTGGACAGCGGCTCGTCCATGAGGAACACGCTGGGCTCGCGCACGATGGCCCGGCCCATGGCGACGCGCTGCCGCTGGCCGCCGGACAGTGCCTTCGGCTTGCGGTCGAGGTAGCGGCTGAGGTCCAGCATCTCGGCCGCCTCGGCCACCTTCGTCCGGATCTGCGACTTCGGCATGCCGCGCAGCTTCAGCGCGAAGCCCATGTTCTCGGCCACCGTCATGTGCGGGTAGAGCGCGTAGGACTGGAACACCATCGCGATGTCCCTGTCCTTCGGCTGCACGTTCGTCACGTCCCGCCCACCGATCGAGATGCTGCCCTCGTCGATGTCCTCCAACCCGGCGAGCATCCGCAGCGCGGTGGATTTGCCCGATCCGGACGGTCCCACCAGTACGAGGAACTCCCCGTCGGAAACCTCGAGGTCGAGCCCGTCCACGGCGCGAACCGGCGGGGAGCCGGCGAAGACCCGGGAGGCACTGGCGTAGGCGACTTCAGCCATGTGGCGAACCTTTCACGACGGACACATCCGATTTCACCGTACCGGGCGAACGGGTGACAGGACATACCGAATTGGTATGCACCCCATGTGGAACGTATCTTGACAAGTCGGCCAACAGCACGCAGGCCGGCCAAAGTGGTCTAGACCTCCGACGACGAGCAGGCTCGCTAGCTGCGACGTTGACACAGCGAGAGGATGCTCGTCACCCGCGCTTCTGCAATTGGTTCTGAAACGTTACGGTCACAGCATGGTGCGGTCACTGCATTCCCGACGGCCGGCGACACTGGCGTCGCTCGCCGCCGAGTTGGGCGTCTCGCGAACGACGGTGTCCAACGCCTACAACCGGCCCGACCAGCTGTCCCCGGAACTGCGTCGCAGGGTACTGGAGACGGCGCGGCGGCTGGGCTATCCCGGTCCGGACCCGGTGGCGCGGTCCCTGCGCACCCGGAAGGCGGGCGCGGTCGGCGTGCTGCTGACGGAGAACCTGGCGTACGCGTTCCGCGACCCGGCCGCCGTCGGCTTCCTCGAAGGCCTGGCGATGGCCTGCGAGGAGGTGGGGCAAGGCCTGCACCTGGTGCCGGCCAACCCGGAACGGGAGGACGTGGCCGCCGTGCACCGGGCAGGCGTGGACGGGTTCGTCGTGTACTCGGTGCCCGACGACGACCCCCACCTGGCCGCGGTGCTGGAGCGCCCGGTACCCACGGTCGTGTGTGACCAGCCTCATATCGGCAACGTGGACCGGGTCGGCATCGACGACCGGTCGGCCATGACCGAGCTGGCCAACCACCTGATCTCGCTCGGCCACCGGCGGGTCGGGGTGGTGTGCATGCGGTTGGGCCGCAACCGCAACGACGACTTCGCGTCGCTGGACCGGCAGCGCGGCGCGCACTTCCACGTGCAGCGGGCACGGCTGGCCGGGCTCGCGGCGGCGTTCGAGGGTGCCGGCGTGAACTGGGCCAACGTCCCCGTGGCCGAACGGTTCGACCACAGCGTGGCCAGCGGCGAGGCGTCCGCAGCGCAACTGCTGGACCGGGACCCCCGGATCACCGCGCTGATCTGCACGTCGGACATCCTGGCCATCGGCGCCATGACGGAGGCAAGGCGGCGCGGGCTGCGGGTGCCGCAGGACCTGAGCGTGACCGGGTTCGACGGCATCGCGGAGGCCGACCAGAACGCGCTGACCACGGTTCGCCAGCCGATGCTGGAGAAGGGCCGGGCAGCGGGCCGGCTGCTGCTGGACTCCGCGGAGGCGACCCGGCCGCGGACGATCACACTGCGGACGGAACTGGTCCTCGGCGAAACGTCGGCCCGGCCGCACAACGCCGAGGAGCGCTGGTTCGGTCCCTGAACGGACCCGGTCCCGTCATTGGGCGCGGGTCAGGGTGAGCGTGGTCGGCGGGCCGGCGATGGCACCGAGGTGGCCGACGAGTTGGTACTGGCCGGCCGGCACGGTCGTCCGGTTCGCCGGGCAGCCGACGGCGGAGGTCCGGCCGGCCCACGCGACGCCGTAGGTCAAGCTCTGGTTCGGTTGCAGGGTGCGGATCTCGTTGGTGGCCAACGAATAGCAGTCACCGCTGGACCACAGGCGGACGGTGCCTGCCATGACCTGGATGGACCGGAACTGGCGGCTCACGTCCCGGACGCACGCCACCTGGCCGGCGTTCGTGATGTGCAGGGTCAGGACCGGGCGCTGGCCGACCGGGTAGCTCGGCTGCGTGGCCGTCACGGTCACCCGCAGCACCGAGTCGGGACACGGCTGGGGCGGGCCGGGCGGTGGCGGCGGTGCGGTGGTGGTGGTCGCCGTCGGGGTGCTGGTCGGGTGGGTCGACAGCGACGGGCTGGTGGAGGGGGAACTGGTCGCGCTGCCGTGGACCGTGATCGTGCCGGTGGCCGGTGGGTTGCTGGCCGGGGCCGTGGTGGCCAGATGGACGCCGCCCGCGCGGAGATTCGCCGCGTTCGCGGTGCCCTTCACCGACGGGGCGTCGTTGCCGCCGAGCAGGGCGCCGATCGCCCACACGAACAGCAGCGCGCCGATCGCGCTGCCGGCCGTGGCCACGATCCGCCGGCGCCGGTAAACCGACGCCGGCAGCGCTCCCCTTGGCTCGTCCACCAGCGGAAACTAACCCGGACACGGTCAACTTCACGAATCACACCCGAACGAGGGCGTGTCGAGGTCGGCGAAACCGGCGTGATGTTGCTCAGGTCCGCTTGCCGGCCCGGCGTCCCCGGGATGCAATCCATTCAGCCGCACCCAGTCCAGGAGGCGACCGTGACCGTGATCGACGAACTGCTCGCCCGCCATGTCGCCGGCTTCGACCATGGCGCGCCCGGCGTGCCGACACCGGTGCCCAGCCTGCATCTTGCCGTCCTGACCTGCATGGATGCCCGGATCAAGGTGTTCGACGTGTTCGGCCTGCGGCACGGCGAGGCGCACATCCTGCGCAACGCGGGCGGGGTCGCGACCGACGACATGCTGCGGTCGCTTGCGATCAGCCAGCGCAAGCTGCTGACCCGCGAGGTGATCGTCATGCAGCACACGTCGTGCGGCCTTGCCACCATCACCGAGGACGGTTTCAAGGACGAACTCGAAGCCGACACCGGGCTGCGGCCGACGTGGGCGGTGGAAGCCTTCCGGGACGTCTCGGACAGCTGCCGGCAGTCGGTGGAACGGGTGCGGCGCAGCCCGTTCGTGCCGCACACGGACCACGTCCGCGGGTTCGTCTACGAGGTCGCGACCGGTGAGCTGACGGAGGTCGGGTAGCCGGTCCGGTGCGCGGCCGGTGCTGACAGAATCGGCCGCGCTATGGACACCGACAGCGTGATCGACTGGTTCGCGGCCAACGCGCGGGACCTGCCGTGGCGCCGGCCGGACCGCGCGGCGTGGGGTGTGCTGGTCAGCGAGATCATGCTGCAGCAGACCCCGGTCGCGCGCGTCGAACCGGTGTGGCACGAGTGGCTCGCCCGCTGGCCGACCCCGGCCGCACTGGGGGCCGCGACAACCGGGGATGTGGTGCGCGCCTGGGGAAAGCTCGGCTACCCGCGGCGCGCGTTGCGCTTGCAGGCCGCCGCCGCGGCGATCGCCAGGGATCACGGTGACGTGGTGCCCGATGACGTGGACACGCTGCTCGGCCTGCCGGGCATCGGCGCCTACACGGCACGGGCGGTGGCCGCGTTCGCCTACCAGAAGCGTTGTGCGGTGGTGGACACCAACGTGCGGCGGGTGGTCGCGCGGGCCGTGCACGGCGCCGGTGATGCCGGTCCG
>DATBCR010000126.1:0-13184 GCA_036270375.1 Pseudonocardiaceae bacterium
CCCACTGGCCCGGTGCGTGCTCGATGCTGATCATCGGCTCGTGGTCGATACCGTTGGGCACGTTCAGCAGCCACCGGTCCAGCCAACGATGCAACGTGTTCACCCAGTCGGCGCGACGCAGGTCGAACGGGTCGACGTGGCCGGACTGGTGCAGCCATGCCTTGCGCGGCACGTCGTACTTGCTCAAGGCCTGCCACCACATGCCGAACTGCAGCGGGTCGACGTTCTCGTCCTGGAAGCCCTGCACATCGAACACGCTGGCCCGGATCTTGCTCGCGGTCAGGTTGAAGTCTGCCTTCCGCCAGTACGGCGTGAAGTCACCGCTGGCGATGAAGTTGGTCTGGGCGTCGGCGGCCTCCGCCGGTGCGCACAACTGTGCCGCACGAGGGTTGTCGAGGCCATTCCCGCCGGGGAACAGCTGGTCCTGCACGATGGCGCCACCCGGGTGCCAGAAGTAGTAGAGGTTGCTGATACCCGCGATCGGGATGACCGTCTTCAGTCCTGGCACCCCGGTGGCCGCGACGCCCATCGCGATCAACCCGTCGTTGGACTTGCCGATCATGCCGACGGAGCCGTTCGACCAGTCCGCGTACCGCCGGTCGCCGCCGAACGGGCTCGAATAGCCCGCGCCGCGACCGTTCAGCCAGTTGATCACGGCAACACCGGCGGTCTCCTCGTCGGTACCGATGTCGCAGCCGGTGGAGCGGCTGGTGCCCGGATCGTCGACGAGCGCGACGGCATAGCCGCGCGGCACGAAGTAGTTGTCGTAGAACAGTGGGAAGCCGGTCGGCGTGCCGTCCGGGGCGTACGTTTTCACCTGGCTCTCGTTGCCGCGCCCACAGCACTGGAAGTACGGGCTCTGGTCCATGATCACCGGCACTCGCTGGCCGCGCGCCGCGGGCTCGGACGGTCGGATGATGTCGACCGCGACCCGGTCGGTGACACCGTCTTTGTCCAGGTCCAGGCCGATGTCCACCCACACCGTCTGCCGGATGGCGTTGGCGTAGGAGAAAATCGGCTGGCTGACGCCGTTCTCGATGCGGAACGGCTGCGGCGCGGTGGCGGCACCGGCGACGCCTGCGATGCCGGCAGTGAGGAACACCGCGGCCAGAAATGCGAATGCCCTTGTCATTCGCCCAGTGTTCGCACCGGAAGCCGGAATTACCATACCTCGCTGCTAGATAACCCAGTCAGCGGTACGCGGCCAATCGATCAACCGCTGTTTCGAATTCGGCGAGCAGGCCGGCGAGCACTTCCGCGACCGGCCGTATCTCGTTCATCCGCCCGACAATCTGCCCGACCGGCATCGACACCACAGCGGGATCACCGGCCGCCGCGATCCGCCGGTGCGCCTCGCTGACCAGGATGTTCTGCAACGGCATCGGCAATGGCGCCGGTGCGTCCGGCGCCGCCCACGCATCCGTCCACTTGGTACGAAGCAGCCGAGCCGGTTTCCCGGTGTAAATGCGAGATCGCACGGTGTCACCGGAAGTCGCCGCCAACAATGCCCGCTGCATGGCCGAACCGCCGTCCGACTCGGTCGCGGCGAGTTGGTATTCGGCCACGGTCAGCCAGATCGAACCGGTCCACGCGCCGGCCGCGCCGAGCGCCAGCGCCGCCGCCACCTGCCGGCCGGAGCCGATACCGCCGGCCGCCAGAACCGGCACCGAGGCACCGACCGCGTCCACGATCTCCGGCACCAACACCATCGTGGCGATCTCACCGGTATGCCCACCGGCCTCATGTCCTTGCGCCACCACGATGTCCACGCCATTGGCCACATGCCGCCGGGCATGTTCCGCCTTACCGGCCAGTGCGGCCACCGGCACACCATGCGCATGGGCCTGCTCGATCACATCCAACGGCGGCGACCCGAGCGCGTTGGCGATCAAGGCGATCGGGTGCGTCAGCGCGATCTCCACATGCGACCGGGCCACCGAGTGCAGCCACCCGAGCACACCGCCCGCGTCGCCATCGTCGGGCAACGGCGGCACGCCGAGCCGTTGCAGGGTCGTCGCCACGAACTCCCGATGCCCGGCCGGAATCAGCTTGTCGAGATCAACCGCGCTGCCCTCGGTCGGGACGGTCGCCGGCATCACCACGTCCACGCCGTACGGCCGCCCGTCGGTATTCTCGTCCATCCAGTCCAGCACGCCCGAGAGTTCGGACGGATCGTTGAACCGAACACACCCGAGCACCCCGAGACCACCCGCCTTGCTGATCGCGGCGGCCACGTGCTCCGACGGCGTGAACCCGACGATCGGGTACTCGATGCCGAGCCGGTCACACAGTTCGGTCCGCATCACCGTCACCGACCGGAACCAGCAGTCGTACGCACACTGGCCGGGTGTTCCTCGGCATGCCGCTGCGCCCACCGATAGTCCGGCTTCCCACTGGGCGTTCGGCTCACGGCGTCCACGAGCCAGATGCTGCGCGGCACCTTGTAACCGGCGATGACCTGCCGAACATGCGCGTCCAGATCGGCGAAATCCACCGTACGACCGGGCCGCGGCTCGACAAGTGCCGCCACCCGCTGACCCAGCAACTCGTCCGGCACACCGATGACGAGCGCGTCGAACACGTCCGGATGGGATTTCAGCGCGCTCTCCACCTCCTCCGGAAACACCTTCTCCCCACCCGTGTTCACACACGTGTTGCCGCGACCGAGCAGCGTGATCGTCCCGTCCTCCTCCAACCGCGCGAAATCCCCGGGCACGGTGTACCGACGACCATCGATCTCGGTGAACAGAGCGGCCGTCTTGACCGGATCCTTGTGATACCCCAACGGAATATGCCCACCACGGGCCAGCCGCCCGACCGTCCCGGTCCCCGGTGCCAGTGGCCGATTCCGCTCGTCGATCACAATGGTGTCCGGATCCGCGCGCACCCGAGGCCCGCCGGTGTACTCGGCACCACGCTGGACGAACCCCATCCCGGTGAAACCGGTTTCGGACGACCCGATCGAGTCCGTGATAACGGTGTTGGGCAACGCGTCCAGGTACTGCTCCTTGACACTCGGCGAAAACAGCGCGGCACTGCTGGCGATCGCCACCACCGACGAAGCGTCATAGTCACCGGCCGCAAGGGCCTCGATCATCGGCCGAGCCATCGCGTCCCCGACAATGAGCATCACGTTCACCCGGTGCCGCGCCACCGTCCGCCACACATCGTGCGGATCGAACCGCGGCACGAACACCACGGTCCCACCGGTGAACAAGCTCTGGAACGCGGCCCACTGCGCCGCACCATGGATCAGCGGCGGCACCGGGAACCGCACCAGCACACCGCCGGCCGCACCTTCACGCGCCATCTGCCACTCGTCCGCGACCGGTTCCCCCGTGACGAAGTTGATACCGCCGCCGAGCACCCGCCAGACGTCCTCGTGCCGCCACAGCACGCCTTTCGGCTCACCGGTGGTGCCGCCGGTGTAGAGCATGTAGTGGTCGTCGGCGCTACGCGGCTCGAAGTCGCGTTCCGGCGAGCCGTCGGCGAGGGCGTCGTCGTAGGCCACACCGTGGAATTCCGCGTCGCTCCCGTCGTCGATGACCACGAGGTGCCGGCAGCGCGGCGTGTCCGGGAGCACGTCGGCGACCTTGGCCGCGTAGCGCCGCTCGTACACGAGGGCGTCCAGGTCGGCGTTGTCGAAGACGTACCGCAACTCGTTCTGGACGTACCGGTAGTTGACGTTGACCGCCACCGCGCGCAGCTTGTAGGCGGCGATCATCGCCTCGATCGCCTCGATCGAGTTGCGTGCGTACACGCCGACGTGCGAACCGCGCCCGACACCGTGTCGTGCCAGGTGGTGCGCCAGCCGGTTGACCCGTTGCTCCAACTCGGCGAAGGTCACCCGCCGGTCGCCGCAGATCACCGCGACCCGGTCGGGCACCAGGTCCACGGCATGTTCGACGAGGTCCGCCACATTGAGTGCCACGGTTTGAAACTAGAACATGTTACTGTTCCCGGCAATCCCCCAGCACGGGTCGACATCGGGAGGACACGGTGACCGAGCAGCCGCACTGTCTCGTCGAGCGGGTCGGACAGGTGCTGGTGGTGACCATGAACCGGCCGGCGGCGCGCAACGCGTTGTCCGGCCCGATGATGGCGATCATGCGCGAAGCCTGGGACGAGGTGGACCGCGACCCGGACATCCGGGCCTGTGTGCTGACCGGCGCGGGCGGTGCGTTCTGTGCAGGCGCCGACCTCAAGGCGATGACCGCGAGCCACCCGAGCGAGTCGTTCGCGACGGGCACGTGGGACCTGTCCGTGATCGAACCGCTGCTTAAGGGCCGTCGGCTGACGAAGCCGCTGATCGCAGCCGTCGAAGGCCCCGCGATCGCGGGTGGCACGGAGATCCTGCAGGCCACGGACATCCGGGTGGCCGGCCAGAGCGCACGGTTCGGCGTGTCCGAGGCGCGCTGGGGCCTGTTCCCGCTCGGTGGCTCCGCCGTCCGCCTTGTCCGCCAGGTCCCGTACACCGTTGCGGCCGACATCCTGCTGACCGGCCGTCATCTCAGCGCCGACGAGGCGTACCGGATCGGCCTGATCGGCCACGTCGTACCGGACGGCGAGGCCATGGCCAAGGCGATGGAACTCGCGGAACAGGTCGCCGCCAACGGACCGCTGGCGGTCAAGGCGATCCTGCGCACCATCCGGGAGACCGAGGGCATGCCGGAGAACGAGGCGTTCGCCGTCGACGCCAGACTCGGCGTCGAGGTGTTCGCCAGCCAGGACGCCAAAGAAGGCCCCCGCGCCTTCGCCGAGAAACGAAAACCGCACTTCGAAGGCCGGTAGCGGTACATTTGCCCGCATGCGGATCGCTTTCGTGCCAATCGTGCTGGTTGCGGCGTTCGGTGCCGCCTGCACGACCAGCGCCACGCCGGCACCCGCACCCCGCACCACCGAGGCCTGCACGATCAGCGCGGTCCGCCACGACGACCTGTCCGGCGTGATCGGCGGTTTCAACCACGACACCGGCAACCTGTGGATGGGCGATCCCAGCTTCGCGGCCGTGCTTTTCTACGCCCGCAACGGCAACCCGGACATGCCGGCCGGCGGCACCTGGCCGGGCGGGCACGCGGCCAAGATCCTCTGGTGGGTGGCCGACGCATCGGCATCCCTTGTCGTGCAAGGCCACGACACGACTGGACGCCGGTTCAGCCAGACGTTCGACGGCCAGGGCGGCCAGTACGCCACCATCGTCACCGTGCCGCGACCCGGCTGCTGGACGCTCGACGCGGCCGTCGCGGGCAGGCACGTCGGCTCGATCACGGTCCACGTGGTGCCGCCGACCGCGTAAACGCCGTCAGATCACGGTTTCCCGGCCGGCCCAGTACGGTTCGCGCAGCTTTCGCTTGTACAGCTTGCCGTTCGGGTCGCGCGGCAGTTCGTCGAGGTAGTCGATGGTGCGTGGGAGCTTGAACTTCGCCAGCCGGTCACCGGCGAACGCGAGCAGTTCGTCGGTCAGCGCGTCGTCGGGCGCCACGCCGGGCGCTGGCTGCACGACGGCCTTGATCTCCTCGCCCCAGTCCGGATGCGGGATGCCGAAGACGGCCACGTCGGCCACCTTCGGGTGCACCGCCAGTTCACCTTCGATCTCGGCCGGATAGATGTTGACACCGCCGGAGATGATCAGGTCGCTCTTGCGGTCACGCAGGAACAGGTAGCCGTCCTCGTCGAGATAACCGATGTCCCCCAACGTGAACAGGTCGCCGACGCGGGCCTTGCGGGTCTTCTCCGGGTCACGGTGGTACTCGAAGCTCGACGTGCCCATCCGCATGTACACCGTGCCGAGCCGGCCGGCGGGCACCTCGGCGCCGTCATCGTCGAGCACCGCGACCACCGAACCGGGCCACGCCTTACCGACCGAGCCCGGTTTGCGCAGCCACTCGTCGCCCATGATGGTGGTGCCGCCGCCCTCGGTGGCCGCGTAGTACTCGATCACCACCGGCCCCCACCAGTCCAGCATCCGCCGTTTGGTCTCCCGAGGGCAGGGCGCGGCACCGTGGATCATCGCGCGCAACGACGACACGTCGTACTGTTCCCGCACCGATTCCGGCAACGCGAGCAGGCGCTGGAACTGGGTCGGCACCATGTGGCTGTGCGTGACCCTGTGCCGCTGCACCAGTCGCAACATCTCCTCCGGATCCCACCGGTCCATCAGTACGGCGGTGTGCCCGAGCTGGATCGAGATGCCGACGAAGTTCAGCACCGCCGTGTGGTACAGCGGCGAGCCGCAGATGTGCACGTGCCCGTCGAACGGCTTGATCCCGAAAATGCCGAAGAACCACGTGGACTGCGCCGACGCCTGGTCCGGATCCAGCCCGGTCAGCGGCCGTCGCACCCCCTTGGGCCGGCCGGTCGTGCCGGACGTGTAGAGCATCGGCGACCCCGCGGTCCGATCCACGGGCCGTTCCGTCGGGCCGGCAAGTTCGCGCAGCGGCCGGAAACCGGGCACGTCACCCACCGCGAACCGGGCCGCCGCCGGCAGTTCGGCGAGGTCGGCGGCATCGGCGGCCACATCGGCGAACCGCTCGTGCGCGACGAAGGCCCGCGCGCCGCTGTCGGCGAGGATGTACGCGACCTCGGGCCCGACCAGGTGCCAGTTCACCATCACCACGTACAGCCCGGTCTGCATGGCAGCGAAGTGCACGGCGAGCAGGTCGACGCAGTTGGGCAGCATCATCACGAGCACGTCGCCGGTGCGCAGCCCGAGCGCCCGCAGGCCGTTGCCGTAGGCGTTGGCCGCGTCCGCGAGCTCGCGATAACTCACCTGCCGGCCGCCCGGGTCGACAACAGCGACCCGATCCGGTTCCGCGTCCGCGATCTGCCACAAACCCAGTGCGGTCATGGGCCAAATCTAGAACGTGTTACACGACGGGGGCAAGTACGGCGGCCGCCACCGCGTCGATCTCCGCCACCGACGTGCAGCCGACCTGCAGCATGGTCACGCCCGCGGCCGACCACGCGCCGAGCTGGTCACGCACCTGCTCGGCGTTGCCCACCACGGCCACGTCCGCGATCAGCTCGTCCGGCACGGCCGCCGCCGCATCGTCCTTTCGACCGGTCCGGAACAGCTCGGTGATCTCGTCGACGGCATCGGCGTAGCCCATCCGGCGGAACACGTCGGCGTGGAAGTTCAGCTCCGGCGCGCCCATGCCGCCCACGTACAGCGCCAGCACAGGCCGCAACCGCGCGTACGCGGCCGCGACATCGTCGGTGACGACGACCTGGCAACTCGCCGCGATCTCGAAGTCGGCCCGCGAGCGACGCGCGCCCGGCCGCGCGAAACCCTCGTCCAGCCACGTGTTGTAGGACGCCGCGAGCCGCGGCGAGTAGTAAACGGCCAGCCAGCCGTCCGCGATCTCGGCGGTCAGCGCGACATTGCGCGGCCCCTCGGCGCCGAGCCAGATCGGCAGGTCGGCGCGCAGCGGGTGGGTGATCGGGCGCAGCGGCCGGCCGAGCCCGAGCGCGCCAGGACCTTGGTACGGCAACGGGTAGTGCGGTCCGTCGTTGTGGACGGGCTCCTCCCGCGCCAGCACCTGCCGCACGATCGACACGTACTCCCGGGTCCTGGCCAGGGGTTTCGCGAAGGGCTGGCCGTACCACCCCTCGACCACCTGTGGCCCGGACACGCCGAGCCCGAGCACGAAACGGCCGCCGGACAGGTGATCCAGGGTGAGGGCGTGCATGGCGCACGCGGTCGGCGTCCGCGCGGACAGCTGCGCCACCGACGTGCCGAGCCGAACGCGGCTGGTGGCCGAGCCGTGCCAGGCCAGCGGCGTGAACGCGTCCGAACCCCAGGACTCGGCAGTGAACACCGCGTCGAAGCCGGCCCGTTCGGCCGCGACGACGAGTTCCGCCGCGTTCGCCGGTGGCCGGGCACCCCAGTAGCCGAGCTGCAGACCGAGTCTCATACGGCGCATCCTCCCGTCCGCCGATCGATCTGGCCACCTGTTGCCGGAAAATCGAGAACGTGTTTCACTTCGAAATGTGACCGCGCCACTCACCGCACCACTGACGATTGCCTTCGACTACACGCGATCGCTCGGGCCGGTGCTCGGCCGGTTCATGACCGGGCTGCGGGACCGCCGGGTGATCGGCATCCGCGGCTCGGACGGCCGGGTGCACGTGCCGCCGGTCGAGTACGACCCGGTCACCTGCGCCCCGCTGAGCGAATTCGTGCCGGTGTCGACGCACGGCACCGTCACGAGCTGGACATGGGTGAGCAGACCCGTTGCCGGGCAACCGTTCGACCGCCCGTTCGGCTGGGTCCTCGTCCGGCTCGACGGCGCGGACACGGCACTGCTGCACGCGGTGGACGTGCCGAGCGCGGACCACCTGCGGACCGGCATGCGGGTCCGGATCCGGTGGGCGGCCGAGACCGTCGGCCGGATCCAGGACATCGCCTGCTTCGAACCGCTGCCGGCCGACGCCACCGAACCACCGCCGACGCCGGACGCCCCGGGGGCCGAACCGGTGACCATGGTGACGACCCCGGTCGCGTTGGCGTACCGGCATTCGGCGTCCCCGGAGGAGAGCCGCTACCTGCGCGGGCTGGCCGACGGACGGCTGCTCGGCCAGCGCTGCGCGGCGTGCCGGAAGGTGTACATCCCGCCGCGCGGCGCCTGCCCCACCGACGGCGTGCCGACCGTCGAGGAGATCGAACTGCCCGACCACGGCATCGTGACCACGTACTGCGTGGTGAACGTGCCGTTCCTCGGCCAGCGCATCAAGCCACCCTACGTCGCCGCGTACATCCTGCTGGACGGCGCCGACATCGCCTTCCTGCACCTGGTGCTCGGCTGCGCCGCGGACGAGGTCCGGATGGGCATGCGGGTGCGGGCCGCGTGGCAGCCGCGCGAGCAGTGGGGCACCACGCTGGAGAACATCGACCACTTCGAGCCGACGGGCGAGGCCGACGCGCCCTACGAGGCCTACGCCCATCATCTGTAAGGCGGTACCGGTGAGCAACTCCCCCAGTGACGTCGCGATCGTCGGCTACGCCAAGGCGCCCGACGTGCGCGCGACCCCCGGCACCACGAACGGCGTCGAGATGCTGGTGCCGATCTTCCACGACGTGCTGGCCGCGACCGGGCTGGCCAGGTCGGACATCGGTTTCTGGTGCTCCGGCTCGTCGGACTACCTTGCCGGGCGGGCGTTCTCGTTCATCGCGGCCGTCGACGCGATCGGCGCGTTCCCGCCGATCAACGAGTCGCACGTGGAGATGGACGCGGCGTGGGCGCTGTACGAGGCATGGGTGAAGATCCGCACCGGCGAGGTGGACACCGCGCTGGTGTACGGGTTCGGCAAGTCGTCCGCCGGCCAGCTGCGCAGAGTGCTTGCCCTGCAACTGGATCCGTACACCGTCGGTCCACTGTGGCCGGACTCGCTGAGCGTCGCCGGCCTGCAGGCACGCGCCGGCATCGACGCCGGGTCGTGGACCGAACGGGACATGGCCGAGGTGGCCGCCGCAAGACGCGACGACGGCACGGACGCCGACACCTTGCTGGAACGACCGTATATAGCCGATCCGCTGCGCGCCCACGACTGCGCACCGATCACCGACGGCGCCGCGACCATCGTGCTCGCCTCGGCGGACCGAGCCCGCGACCTGTGCGCGCGGCCGGCCTGGATCACCGGCTTCGAACACCGGGTGGACTCGCCGAGCCTCGGCTCGCGTGACCTGACCGACAGCCCGTCCGCCCGCGAGTCGGCAAGGGCGGCGGATGCGGACGGCGTGGACGTGGCCGAGCTGCACGCCCCGTTCACCCACCAGGAACTGTTGCTGCGCAAGGCAATGGGCCTTGGCGACACGGTGCTGGTGAACCCGTCCGGCGGCGCGCTCGTCGCCAATCCGATGTTCGCCGCCGGCCTGGCCAGGATCGGCGCCGCCGCAACGGCCGTGCACAACGGCACCGCGGACCGGGCGCTCGGCCACGCGACCAGCGGGCCCGCCCTGCAGCAGAACCTCGTGTGTGTACTGACGGGAGAGTCGTGAAGGGTCAGCAGCGGGCGGCGGTGATCGGCACCGGCCAGACACACCACCGGTCCAAGCGCCTCGACGTGTCCATGGCCGGGTTGTGCCGCGAGGCGATCGACCGTGCCCTCGCCGACGCCGCGATGGACTGGCCGGACATCGACGCGGTCGTCATCGGCAAGGCGCCGGACCTGTTCGAAGGCGTCATGATGCCGGAGCTGTTCCTCGCGGATGCGTTGGGGGCACGGGGAAAGCCGCTGCTGCGCGTGCACACCGCCGGTTCGGTCGGCGGGTCGACGGCCAACGTGGCGGCCAGTCTCATCTCGGCTGGCGTACACCGGCGGGTGCTCGCGGTGGCGTTCGAGAAGCAGTCCGAGTCGAACGCCATGTGGGCGCTGTCCATCACGCCGCCGTTCGCGATGCCGGTCGGTGCCGGCGCGGGCGGCTACTTCGCCCCGCACATACGGTCCTACCTGCGGCGATCCGGCGCGCCACGACACATCGGCGCACTGGTGGCGGCCAAGGACCGGCGCAACGGCGCCCGCAACCCGTACGCCCATCTGCACCAACCGGACATCACTGCGGAATCGGTACAGTCCTCGCAAATGCTGTGGGATCCGATCCGGTATGACGAAACCTGCCCGTCCTCGGACGGCGCCGCCGCGATGGTAATTGGTAATGAGGCGACCGCACGGGCCGCCGGACGGCCGGTCGCGTGGCTGCACGCGACCGCGATGCGCACCGAGCCGACCACGTTCGCCGGCCGGGACCAGGTGAACCCGCAAGCTGGGCGGGACGCCGCGGCCGCGCTCTGGCGCGATGCAAGGATCACCGACCCGCTGTCCGAAGTAGACGTTGCCGAGATCTACGTGCCGTTCTCCTGGTTCGAGCCGATGTGGTTGGAGAACCTGGGTTTCGCGGCCGAGGGCGACGGATGGAAACTGACCGAGTCCGGCGAGACCGACTTCGGCGGCCGGTTGCCGGTGAACGTGTCCGGCGGTGTGCTGTCGTCGAATCCCATTGGCGCGTCCGGGATGCTGCGGTTCCTCGAAGCCGCGATGCAGGTGATGGAACGGGCCGGTGAGCACCAGGTGGACGGTGCCCGAGTCGCACTCGGCCACGCGTACGGCGGCGGCTCGCAGTACTTCTCGATGTGGGTCGTCGGGTCCGCGGAGCCGGTCTAGACCTCATCGATCATCCTGGCTTAGGCGCTTCTTGTCCGTTGCGTCTTCGCTGGTAGCAGGTCTTAATTGGAACCGCTCCAGACTCTGCCCGGCCCAGCAGAGTCGCAGCGGGTGATGTCATCTGTCCATCACGCGCGGAGTTTGCCTGCCCCGTTCCGGGCGTGAGAGAGGTTGCCATGCCATTAGACGACTTCAAAGGTATGCACATCAGCCGCCGCAACGCGATCAAGGCCGGTTTCGGCGTCGCGGTCGCGGCCCAGCTCGCGTTGATCGAACAGTCCGCGTTCACCCCCGCACGGGCGTCCGCCGCCACGACCTCCCCGAGCTCCACAAGCTCGTTCCCGAACATCCAGTTCGACATCGGCAGCCACGTCGCCCCACCGATCACGCTGAACGACGGCGCGGGCAACGTGACGGCCCAGTTCGGCCCGGTCTTCAGCTACTTCGTGCCGGCGAACTTCGTCCGGGTGCCGAATGCGAACGACATATCAACATTCGACTACGCGATGAACACGATCGAGTACTTCTTCTCCTTCAGCCCCAGCGGCATCTTCGCCTTCGCCTCCTACGGTGTGCCGTACTTCAACCTGATCCCTGGTGGGATCAACGGCGGGATCGTCCAGTCGTTCATGCCGCAGCTGCTCACCGGTTCGAACCCGGATGGCACGACCAGCGCGTTCGCCGAGGCGGTGCCCAGCCCCACGGACGTGGTCGGCGGCTTCGTCGGCGGCCCGGGCGCGCCGGTCCCGAACAAGACCAAGGACCGCTTCAACGTCAACGTTGTGATCGAAAAGAACCACATGCTGTTCCACCTGCGCAGCGACTCGGTCGGCAACCTCAACAACGTGCTGGCCTGGCTGAAGGGCAGCAACAATCTCGCCGGCTTCGGTGTCCAGTCACCGCCGTTCGGCGGACTGCTCACCTTCAACAGGCCGACCCGGGTGCAGTTCGTGCAGCGTGGCATGCCCCGCTCGCTGGCCAACTCGAACAACTTCGAGTTCGCGCCGCGTGTCAACCCCGACTCACCGATGTGGATGGGCCTGCTCGACCAGCAGACCGACTCCAGTGGACCGGCAACGATCTGCACCTTCGCCGGCAACAGTTCGGCCTCGCTGACCGACGCGTTCTCCAGCGACTACCTCGGGCAGGGCGGCGTCCAGCACTTCTCGCACGACATCGAAGACCTGTTCCAGTTCTACGCCCTGAAGGGACAGGACGCCCGCCACCCGGACGGCGAGGACGCGCCGGAACGACTCATGTACATGTTCCGTGCCAACCAGATCGGCACCACCAACGGTCTCCCGTCGCCGTTCAACGCGACCGACCCGTTCACCAACGGCGGCTGCCCGGCGTTCGTCAACAACAAGTTCCAGGGCGCCAACGACGCCACCCTCGATGCCACGGATGCCGGCGGCCTGTTCAACCCCAACTCCCCGCCCGGTACCCAGCAGACCCAGACGTTCACGGGTCTCCCGCGAATCGGGCACGAGCAGGCACTCCAGCGTTCCTCCCGTGCACCGGACGGCACCCCCATGCACATCCGCATGGACGGCCCTGGACTGTCCGGTTTGGATGTTCCGGCCTTCCAGATGTTCCCCGGCGGCGCGACCGTCCCGGCCGGCACTCCGCAGCCGACACTCGAATTCACCGCGTTCGTCCCGACGTCGGAGTTCTTCCGGCAGATGCGGGTCAACGTGGCCGCGCAGGATCTTCAGGTCGCGCACAACGTCGACCCGGACGACAACGGCCTGGAACGGTTCATCACTGCCACCCGCCGGCAGAACTTCCTGATCCCACCACGGCCCGTACGTTCCCTACCGCTCATCGAGTTCGCAGGTTCGAGTTCCGCCTCCGGTTCCAAGCGCACCACCAAGGCCAACGGCACGCACTGAGATAACGGTGTGACGCGAGCGTCCATCCGCTGTAGATGGACGCTCGCGTCGTCGTCCGCGGCCGAGATGGACGCCCAGCTATGCTGCCGGTATGCCCGAAATGGAGCTGGGCGTCCATCTCGGCCGCGGACG
>DATBCR010000127.1:0-3214 GCA_036270375.1 Pseudonocardiaceae bacterium
ACCTACGCCGAGATCGTGGACGCCAAGGTGACCGGCGCGTTGCTGCTGGACGAACTGCTCGCGGAGCGCAAACTGGACGCGTTCGTGCTGTTCTCGTCCGGTGCCGGCGTGTGGGGCAACGGCAAGCAGAGCCCGTACGCCGCCGCCAACGCCTACCTCGACGCGATCGCCCGCCGACGCCGTGACCAGGGCCGATCGGCACTCGCCGTGGCATGGGGGCGATGGGCCGGCGAGGGCATGGTGGACCCGGCCACCGCGGACCTGCACCGCCAGCGTGGCGTGCCGGCGATGGACCCGGCGCTTGCTCTGACCGCCCTGCAACAGGCACTCGACCACGACGAGAACACCCTTGTGGTGGCCGATATCGACTGGGAACGGTTCGTCCCCGCCTACACGTTCGCCCGGACCCGCCCGCTGCTGCGTGCCCTGCCGGAAGCACAGCGCGTCCTGCTCGGCGACGGCCAGACCAGCGACACGACCGACGAGGACGCCCTGGCCGCGCGGCTGGCACGAATGTCCGATGTGGACCGTGAACGCGTGCTGCTGGACCTGGTGCGTACTCAGGCGGCCAGTGTGCTCGGCCATCCGAACCCGGACGAGGTCCGGCCGGGCCGCCAGTTCCGGGAACTCGGCTTCGACTCGCTGACCGCCGTGGAATTCCGCAACCGCCTGAACCGGGTCACCGGGCTCCGGCTGCCGGCGACGCTGGTCTTCGACTATCCGACACCCGCAGTGCTGGCCGGCCGGCTGTGCGACGAACTGGTGCCGGACGAGGTGGACGACCCGCTGTCGGTCGAGTTGGCGCGGCTGGAGGCGGCGCTGGCGGACGTGTCGTCGGACGGCGACGTGCGCGGCAAGGTCGCGGCCCGGCTGCGCGGACTGCTGTGGAAGTGGGAGGACAGCGCGCCGGACACCGGCGGGGCCGTGCTGGACTCCGCGACCGACGACGAGATGTTCGACCTGATCGACAGAGAGCTTGGCATCTCGTGACCGAAGTCAAGGAGCTGACGTCGAATGTCCACTGAGGACAAGCTGCGCGACTACCTCAAGCGGGTCACGTCCGACCTGCGGCAGGCGAACCGTCGGCTGCGCGAACGCGACGACCGGGACGCCGAGCCGATCGCGATCGTCGCGATGAGCTGCCGGTTCCCCGGCGGTGCGACCAGCCCGGAACTGTTGTGGGACCTGGTCGCGGACGGTCGCGAGGCCCTGTCCGGGCTGCCGGCGAACCGCGGCTGGGACATCGACGCCTGCTACGACCCGGACCCGGAACGGGCCGGCACCACGTACGCCCGCGATGGCGCGTTCGTGTACGACGCCGACCAGTTCGACACCGCGTTCTTCGGCATCTCGCCGCGCGAGGCGGTCGCGATGGACCCGCAGCAGCGACTGCTGTTGGAAACCACGTGGGAGGTGTTCGAGCGGGCCGGCATCGACCCGGAGTCGGTGCGCGGCAGTAGGTCCGGCGTGTTCGTCGGCGCCAGCAACCAGGGTTACGGCATGGGCCTGCTCGCCGCGCCGCCAGGCGCCGAAGGTCATTTGCTGACCGGTGGCGCGACGGCCGTGTTGTCCGGACGGCTGTCCTACACGTTCGGCTTGGAAGGCCCGTCGATCACGGTCGACACGATGTGTTCGTCGTCGCTGGTCGCGGTGCACCTTGCCGTGCGGTCGCTGCGGCAGGGCGAGTGTTCGCTCGCGTTGGCGTGTGGGGCGACCATTATGGGGACGCTCCGGTCGTTCGTCGAGTTCAGCCGGCAGCGTGGCCTGTCCCGGGACGGCCGCTGCCGCGCGTTCTCGGCCGACGCCGACGGCACCGGGTGGGGCGAGGGCGTCGGTGTGCTGTTGCTTGAGCGGCTGTCCGACGCGCAACGGCTCGGCCACCAGGTGCTGGCCACCGTGCGCGGCACAGC
Source organism: Pseudonocardiaceae bacterium (assembly GCA_036270375.1). Taxonomy (GTDB): domain Bacteria; phylum Actinomycetota; class Actinomycetes; order Mycobacteriales; family Pseudonocardiaceae; genus DATEPR01. The sequence continues at coordinate 1,911 of DATBCR010000127.1, forward strand.
GATCAACCAGGACGGCGCCAGCAACGGCCTGACCGCGCCGAACGGGCCGTCGCAACAGCGGGTGATCCTGGCGGCGCTCGCCGACGCCCGACTGTCCACTGAGGACGTCGATCTCGTCGAGGCGCATGGCACCGGCACGACGTTGGGCGACCCGATCGAGGCGCAGGCGCTCATCGCCACCTATGGGCAGGACCGGGAACGGCCACTGTGGCTGGGATCGCTGAAGTCCAACATCGGTCATACGCAGGCGGCGTCCGGTATCGCGGGCGTGATCAAGACAGTGGAGGCGTTGCGGCACGGTGTGTTGCCCAAGACGTTGCACGTCGGTCAGCCGTCGCCGCACGTGGACTGGGCGGCCGGCGCGGTTGAACTGCTCACCGAGGCGCGCGACTGGCCGGTGACCGACGTGCCGCGCAGGGCGGCCGTGTCGTCCTTCGGCGGCAGCGGCACCAACGCGCACGCCATCCTCGAACAGGCGCCATCGGTCGAGCCGGTGGTTGGTGCGTCGGTGGGCGGGTGGCTGCCGTTCGTGGTGTCCGGGCGGTCGGCGGATGCGGTGCGTGCCCAGGCGGGCCGGTTACTGGCGCACCTGGAACCTGAGCCCCGGCTCGCGGATCTCGGCTGTTCGCTGGTCGGCATGCGTGCCGCGTTGGAGGAGCGCGCGGTGCTGATCGCGGACGGCGCCGACGAACTGCGGGCCGGGCTGACCACCCTGGCCGCTGGGGGAGCGGCCGCCAACCTGGTGCAGGGTACGGCGAACGTGGCGGGCAAGGTCGCGTTCGTCTTCCCCGGTCAGGGTGCGCAGTGGGTGGGGATGGCGGTTGAGTTGATGGCGTCGGCGCCGGTGTTCGCGGCGCGGATGGCCGAGTGTGCGGATGCGTTGGCGGAGTTTGTGGACTGGTCGTTGGTGGATGCGCTGGGGGGTGAGTTGTCGCGGGTTGATGTGGTTCAGCCTGTGTCGTGGGCGGTGATGGTGTCGTTGGCGGCGTTGTGGCGGTCGTATGGGATAGAGCCGGATGCGGTTGTCGGTCATTCTCAGGGTGAGATTGCCGCCGCGTGTGTTGCCGGTGGAATGTCCTTGCGGGATGGCGCTCGGGTGGTTGCGTTGCGTAGCAAGGCGATCGCTGATGAATTGGCTGGTCGCGGTGGCATGCTGGCGGTGACGGAAGTTCCGGATGGTGTGTCGGTTGCGGCGTTGAATGGGCCGTCGTCGATCGTGGTGTCGGGATCGCTGGCCGCGTTGGAGGGGTTGCCGGGTAAGCGGATTCCGGTTGATTATGCGTCGCATTCGGAGCAGGTCCTAC
>DATBCR010000128.1:0-8511 GCA_036270375.1 Pseudonocardiaceae bacterium
CATCGGCCGGCTGCGCGCCGACCTCGGCAAGGTGTCCGGCGTCGTCCAGGTCCGCGACGGCGGCCAGTCCAAGGACCTGCAGGCCGAACAGCTCCAGGCGCTCGTCACGTTCGCCAGCGGCCCGAACGGCGAGCAACCCGTCGTGAACGGGCTACGCTCGGCGATCACGTCCGCAGGCCTGCCGACTGGACTTGAGGCACACCTGGCCGGCCCGATCGCCGCTCAGGTGGACAACCAGACGGCGTCCGGCAACACCGGCCAGCAGCTGCAACTCCTGTCGGTCGTGTTCATCCTCGCGTTGCTGCTGCTCATCTTCCGCTCGATACTGGCGCCGCTGGTCACGCTGGCCCCTGCGTTCCTGGTGGTCACGCTGTCCGACCCGCTGGTGGGCGCGGCCGGGAACGCCGGGCTGAAGGTGTCGCCGATCGCCTCGTTCCTGCTGATCGTGCTGATCCTCGGCGCTGGCACCGACTACGGCCTGTTCCTGATGTTCCGGGTCCGCGAGGAGATGGGCCGGGGCCTTCCGTCCCGCGACGCCATCGTGCGGTCGGTCGCGAAGGTCGGCGAGTCGATCACCTTCTCCGCCGGCACCGTGATGGCGGCGCTGCTTTCGTTGCTGGCGGCCAGTTTCAGCTTCTACGCTGACCTCGGCGCGCCACTCGCGATCGGCATCGGCACGATGCTCGTCGCCGCGCTGACACTGCTGCCCGCACTGCTGGCCATCCTCGGCAAGGCCGTGTTCTGGCCGACGAAGATCCGGTCCGGCATCGGCAGAAACGGTGTGTGGGGCCGGATCTCGGCCCGGATCGTGCAGCGGCCCGCGCTCACCCTCATCGCAGGCGTCGTGCTGTTCGGCGGTCTCGCGTTCGCGTCGCTCGGCTACCAGCCGGCCGGGTTCGGCGGCGGCGTGACGGCACCGTCCGGCAGCGACTCGGCGGCCGGCGCCGACCTGCAGACCAAGCACTTCCCGTCGGTGGCCGCCACGCCGACCCTGGTGCTGTTCCAGCTCTCCGGCACCGCGTGGAGCAATCCGGGCGTCCTCAGCGACGCCGAACAGCGGCTGGCCGCGTCCGGACCGTTCACCACGGTGACCGGCCCGCTCAACCCCAACGGCGCCACCCTGCCGCCGGCGCTGTACGTCCAGCTGCACGACCAGCTCGGCCCGGCACAGGCGTTGCCGCCGATTCAGCCCGCGTCGCTGCGCCTGCCGCCCGCCGAGTACCAGGCGTACCGGGCGACCGGGCAGTACGTCAGCGCGGACGGGCGGACGGTGCAGTACCTGGTCGGTCTCAAGGCCGGCGATCCCCAGGACACACCCGCTGTGAACGCGACGCCTGCCGTCCGGGACGCGGTCACGTTGGTCGCCCATGACATCGGCGCCGCCGACTCTGGGGTCGCGGGTGTGGCACCGGCGATCTACGACATCAGCACCATCTCCAACAGCGACCTCGGCACGGTGATCCCGATCGCCATCCTGGTCATCGGCGTGCTGCTGGCGTTGGTGATGCGCAGCCTCGTCGCGCCGCTGTACCTGATCGCGTCGGTCGGGATCTCCTATCTGGCCGCGCTGGGCCTCGCCGTGCTGGTGTTCATCAAGATCGGCGGCAGCGGCGGCCTGACGTTCTTCATGCCGTTCCTGATGTTCATCTTCCTGCTCGCGCTCGGCGAGGACTACAACATCCTCGTGATGAGCCGAATCCGTGAGGAAGCGCACCGGATGTCGTTGCGCCAGGCCATAACCAGGGCGCTGAGCACGACGGGCACCACGGTCACGTCGGCCGGCCTGATCCTGGCCGGCACGTTCGCGGTGTTCGCGATCGCCGGTTCCAGCGGCGGCACGCAGGTGCGGGACATCGGCATCGGGCTCGCGGTGGGCATCCTGATGGACACGTTCCTGGTGCGCACACTGCTGGTGCCGTCGACGGCGGTGCTGCTCGGCCGGCTGAACTGGTGGCCGAGCAAGCTCGGCCGGGCCGGCGCGTCGTCGGGCCAGCCGTTCGACGACGACCGGCCGGCCAGTCACGAACCGGTCGGCAGCATCACCCGCTGACCTGGACTCGTCCGCGCAGTGCGGCGATTCGAGGGGCACGGCTGGCTGGCGAGTCCAAACTGGCGGTCCGGACATCGCCGAGCTGCTCGCGGACGAAGTCCGTGGTCCGTCGGATCGCCGCCGCCAGCGCCGCGTCGCGCGGTACGAACAACTGGTGTGCGATCTGGCCTTCGTCCGGGTCGTACTCCCACAGGCCGACCAGTCGGCCCCGGTCCAGGATCACCGGGGTCGGCGGGTCGGTCTCGTCGCTCAGTGTCCGGCCGGGCTTGCTGTCCGGTACCGATCGACCCGCGTCCGCGGGGTCGAGCAGGCGGCCGAGGTCGCGGTGCAGCAGGTGGATGCCGTCGATGCCCGCAACGAGCGCGTAGCACGGCTGTTCCGGCGTCTTGAACGCGGTGAACTCGTCCTCGGTTGCCTTGTCCAGCAACAGGTCCGAGTCCGGCAGCGGGACAAGGTCCAGTGCCGCGACGGCGGCTTTCGCGGCGGCCGCAGTACAGCCGGCGAACCAGCGGAAGTGCTTGAGCGAGGCCGGTCCGGCCCACCGGAAGTAGCGCCGAGCCAGCTCGACCATGGCCTGCGCCGGGTCCCCGTCCGCGAACGGGCCGGGTGACCAGCGGACGTAGCCGTAGCGCTGCTGATCGAGCCGGCCGTTCACGGGCACTCTGCGGATCTCGCCACGCGCCTGCAGCCTGCCCAATGCCAGCGGCAGGGTGGTTGTCGTGCCGCGCTTGCGGCCCGCGTCACCCAGGTTGCGGGCGGCGTCCCCGGTGGCCGCCCGGATACCGGCCGGGTCGAGCGGCTCGTCGGCCGACAGTGCCGTCAGGATCGCGGCACACAGGCGGTCGATCTCATCGTCGGTGACGCCGAGGTGCTTGCGTGCCATGGCGATCTCGCCCTCCGGTGCGCCGGCGCCGACAGTCAGGCCGAGCGCGAAGTCCTCGGCCGGCAGCACATAGGTACAACCACGCGCGGACGGCAGTTCGTGCACGTCCAGCCCGGCGACGGCGGCATCCACAGTTGCCCGATCCAGCCCGGCTCGGGCGAACAACCCGAGATACGGCGCGGAACCGCCGACCGAGCGCGCCCAACCGGTTCGTACCAGTACGTCGGCGGCGGATATCCCGGCCAGCGTGCCGTCGAGGCCCTGTCGATGCGCCCACCAGGCACGGAGCCGGTCCGGGGCAGTCGGATTCGTCATCGCATGAGTATCGCCCACCACCGTTGACACCGTTGTATACGGGAGTGGACTACGCCGACCGGGTAATTCATCGGCGGTGTCCGCTGAACGGACGCGTGTCCGTGACATCTATCTGTCAATTGTTGGAAACCTGTTGCCCTGGAAAGGCAATCCGGGCCTCATGTTATTTCGTAAGAGTCGACAGACCCGCCGCGCGCGGACCGACTTGAAGGGAAACCCCGAGTGATCCCGCATTCGAGCGACCTACCACGGCAAACGGCCGCCGCGACCCATTCGGCGGCACGGGCCGCCATCGGTGTCCTGTTCGCCTTTCGGGGCGTGGCCGGCCTGTTCGGGCTGTTCGGGGGTGTCGCCGGTACCCACGACGGCTTCCCGCTCGGCTCGTGGCCGGGCTGGTGGGTGGCGGTGCTGCAGCTTGTCGGCGGCATTCTGGTCGCGATCGGATTGTATACACGAGTAACCGCCGCACTCAGTTCGATAGCTATGGCATACATCTATTTCATGGTGCACGTGCCACACGGCGTGCTGCCGATCCAGAACGGCGGCGAGCTGGCGATGATGTTCACCTGGACGTTCGCGCTGATTGCCGCGATCGGTGCCGGACCGTACGCCGTCGATGCCCTGATTCGGCAACGCCGCCGTTCGAGTGACATCAAGCGTTACCTCGACACGGGGAACATCGTCGGCATATCGATTTCCGACTGAGCCGCCATTCCGGTGGGTGTCGCCGAACCCGCGACACCCACCGGACGGCAGTGCTACTCGGCGCTGCTCGGCCTCCCTGACCGCGGTGCCCTACTTCGGTGCCGCCAGGTGCTCCGGCAGCGGGTCGTGCCGCACGAAGTGCCGGGTGAACGTGCCGCTGCCGGAACTCATCGACCGCAGGTCGATGGCGTAGCGGTGCAGTTCGCTCGCCGGCACGTCGGCCCGGACCACCGTGCGCCCCGGATCGCCGGGCTCGGTGCCCAGCACCCGGCCGCGCCGGCCGGACAGGTCACCGAGGATGCTGCCGAGGTGGTCGTCCGGGATGTCGATGGCCACCTCGTCCATCGGTTCGAGCAGGATGACGTGGCCGTTGCCGGCCGCGTCCCGCAGCGCGAGCGAACCGGCGGTCTGGAACGCGGCGTCGGACGAGTCGACGCTGTGCGCCTTGCCGTCCAGCAGCGTCACCCGCACGTCGACCACCGGATGGCCGGCCTGCAGCAGCCCGGTCGCCAGCTGTGACCGGACACCCTTCTCGACGCTCGGAATGAACTGGTGCGGGACCGCGCCGCCGACGGTCCGGTCAACGAACTCGAAGCCGCCACCCCGGGGCAACGGTTCGACCTCGATGTCGCACACGGCGTACTGGCCGTGTCCGCCGGACTGCTTGACGTGCCGGCCGTGCCCCTTCGCGGTGCCGCCGAACGTCTCCCGCAGCGCCACCTTCACCGGTTCGGTGTCCACCTCGGCACCGCCGGCCTTCAGCCGGGCCAGCACGACGTCCGCGTGCGCCTCGCCCATGCACCACAGCACCAGTTGGTGGGTCTCGGCGTTGCGCTCCATCCGCAGCGTCGGGTCGCTGGCCACCAGCCGGGACAGGTTGCGGGACAACGCGTCCTCGTCACTGCGGGTGCGGGCCACGACGGCGACCGGCAGCAGCGGTTCCGGCATCTCCCACGGCGTCATCAGGATCGGGTCCTCCGGCGCGGACACCGTGTCACCGGTCTCCGCCGTGCCGACCTTCGTCAGCGCGCACAGGTCGCCCGCCACGCAGTACGGCACTTCCCGCAGGTTGGCGCCCAGTGGCGAGTAGATGTGCGCCACCCGCTCGTCCGTGTCGTGGTCGGAGTGGCCCCGGTCGGCCAGTCCGTGGCCGGACACGTGCACCGGCCGTTCCGGGCGCAGAGTCCCCGAGAACACCCGGACGAGGGACACCCGGCCGACGTACGAGTCGACGGCGGTGCGGACCACCTCGGCCGCCAGCGGACCGTCCGGGTTCGCGGTGATCTCCTTGTGCGGGTGGCCGTTCGGGTCGGTCACCGAGGGCAGCGGGTGTTCCAGCGGTGACGGGAACGCGCCGACCAGCACTTCGAGCAGTTCCGCGATACCGACACCGGTGGCCGCGCAGACCGGGACGACCGGGTGGAACGAGCCGCGCGCGACCGCGGTCTCCAGGTCGCCGATCAGCGTGTCGTTGTCGATCTCCTCGCCGGAGAGGTACCGGTCCATCAGGGACTCGTCCTCGCTCTCGGCGATGATCCCTTCGATGAGGTCGTTGCGTGCGGTCGCGACCCGGTCCGCATCGTTGGCCGATGGCTCGCCGATCTTGGGTGGATAGCCGTCGGTGTAGTCGTAGTAGTGGCTGGAGAGCAGGCCGACCAGGCCGGGGGCGCCGTCCGGTGCTGGCAGGTAGAGCGGGAGCACACCGGCGCCGAACGCCTCCTGGCACGCGGCCATCTCGCCGCTCACGTCGGCCCTCGGGTGGTCGAGGCGGGCGATCACGACGGCCCTCGGCATGCCGACCGACGCGCATTCCTGCCACAGCGCGATCGTCGGTGGGTCGATGCCCTCGGCGGCGCACACCACGAACAGCGCGGCGTCCGCGGCCCGCAGGCCGGCTCGCAGTTCGCCGACGAAATCGGCGTAGCCGGGGGTGTCGATCAGGTTGATCTTGATGCCGTCGTGCACCATCGGTGCCACCGCGAGCCCGATCGAGCGCTGTTGGCGCACCGCGGACGGGTCATGGTCACAGACCGTGGTGCCCTCGGTGATCGACCCGGCTCTGCTGAGAACACCGGTCGCGGCCAGCAAAGCCTCGGTCAAGGTTGTCTTGCCGGACCCGGACGGCCCAACGAGGACTACGTTGCGCACCTTGGCCGGGTCGTCTACAGCGACCGCGACTCCGTTCTGGCCAGCGGCCTGGCCGCTCTCCGTGTTCTTGGCGCTCATGCGCTCCACCTTCCGTTCGGATCGACCGCCCCGTCCGACGCTGCTATGGGTAACTGTGCTCGATCTCACACCCGTTGTCGGATGCGGACAACCCCACCGCGCCAGCGCCATCCAGGAAGACGAGTCGGACCACTCACCGAAACCGGCCGGAGCGGGTGGCGTGCGCATACTGGGTAGGGGTACCTCGTCGGTGTTCGGCCGTGAAAAAAGTGGCATGGCGAATTCGCGTGGAATTGGCCTGCTCGCAAGGGCCACATCGCACGTAGCATGGTGCTCGAAGGCCACTGACGTGCGGTTTACCCGTGCCGGCCGTCACAGCACCAGTTCCCGATCCAGTTGCGAGGTCGCCGTGAATTCCGCCGAGTCCGCCCCCACGGGCAGCAACGTTCGTACCCCGGAGACCGGTACCGCGCGGGTGAAGCGCGGCATGGCCGAAATGCTCAAGGGCGGCGTGATCATGGACGTGGTCACCGCCGACCAGGCCAAGATCGCCGAGGACGCGGGCGCCGTCGCGGTGATGGCACTGGAGCGCGTGCCGGCCGACATCCGGGCGCAGGGCGGCGTCGCCCGGATGAGTGACCCGGACCTGATCGACGGCATCATCGCCACGGTGTCCATCCCGGTGATGGCGAAGGCGCGGATCGGCCACTTCGTCGAGGCCCAGGTGCTGCAGTCGCTCGGCGTGGACTACGTCGACGAGTCCGAGGTGCTGACCCCCGCCGACTACACGAACCATATCGACAAGTGGCAGTTCACCGTGCCGTTCGTATGCGGCGCGACGAACCTGGGTGAGGCGTTGCGGCGGATCACCGAGGGCGCCGCGATGATCCGCTCCAAGGGCGAGGCCGGCACCGGCGACGTGTCCAACGCGACGATGCACATGCGCAGGATCGGTGCCGAGATCCGTCGGCTCGGCTCGATGACGCCGGACGAGCTGTTCGTTGCGGCGAAAGAACTTCAGGCACCGTACGAGCTGGTGCGCGAGGTCGCGGCGGCCGGGAAGCTGCCGGTCGTGCTGTTCACGGCGGGTGGTATCGCGACCCCGGCGGACGCGGCGATGATGATGCGGCTCGGCGCGGAGGGAGTGTTCGTCGGATCGGGCATCTTCAAGTCCGGCAACCCGTCGAAGCGCGCGGAGGCCATCGTCAAGGCGACGACGTTCTACGACGACCCGGACGTGATCGCGAAGGTGTCGCGGGGGTTGGGCGAGGCCATGGTTGGCATCAATGTGGACGACATCCCGGAGCCGCACCGGTTGGCCGACCGCGGTTGGTGAGCTGATCGTCACGATGTCGGATAGAGCTCAATCTCTGCTCGGTGCCCGTTGCTGCCGGCCAGTTTCGCGTCGCAGGTGACCAATGGCACGCCGAGGTGTTCGGCCAGTGCGAGGTAGGCGGCGTCATACGCGCGGACACTGTGCCGCAACTGCCAGACGCGTTCGATCAGCGGGCGGTGCGGCGCACGCGCTACCGGGGCATTACCGATGTCCGTCAGAAATTCGGTGGCGTCAGCCGCCCGCAGCGCTCCCCGCCGCACCAGCCGACGCAGCACGTTCGCGGCTTCCAGGTCAAATATCTCCGGAGCGGCCAGCCGGCTGAGTTGGACCCGCTTGCGGAGCGTTTCGTCCGGCTTGTTGCCGGTCAGTACCTCGATCATGGCCGAGGTGTCGATCACCGCGTCCGGCACTGTCTAGTCCTCGCCCTCGTCGCGTGCCGCGCGGACAGCGGCGATGATCTCGTCGCCGGATACGGACACGCCGCGCGCCCGGCGCCGGTCCGCCCGTTCCAGTAACTCGGCCATGGTCGGAGCGCTGGCCAGCTGCTCCAGGTGCCGTCGAAGGTAGGCAGCCAGCGAAAGGTGATCGGCGGCAGCCCTGGTACGCAGAACGGTGTATGTCTGATCGTCGATGTCGCGAATCTGAATTGTTTTGGCCATGCATGCAGTCTAGCGCCGATGCACCCAGTCTGCATGCATCTGCTCGATACTGGGGCGCCTGCACCGCCGCACTGCACGCCGCCGGCTCAGGACCGTGCGGTGGCCCATTCATCCTTGGTCTGGGCGTATTCGACGTCGCCGAATTCCTCGCCATCGATGCGGTACGGCCAGTCCAGGTGGAACGTGCGGATGAGCCGCAACCCCGACTGCTCCATCACCCGGCGGGACCGCGTGTTGACGGACATCGTCAGCGCGTACACCCGTCGCATGCCGAATTCGGCGAACGCCTTGTCGATCAGCGCACGCGAACCCTCGGTGGCGTATCCCTTGCCCCACGCGGACTTCCGCAGCCGGTAGCCCAACTCGGCGACGTCCGCCGCGTCGTCGGGACCCGGTC
>DATBCR010000129.1:0-8990 GCA_036270375.1 Pseudonocardiaceae bacterium
GTATGCCACCTCGGCCCAACCCGGGCGGGGCGGGGCGGCATCATGCCCGGGTTGGGCCGAGGTGGCATACCACCCGGGTTCGGCCGGGGACCACGGTCGCCGCCACCGCCACCGGCCGGCCGGTCGCCACGCGGGCCACCAGGACCTGGCCGGTCGCCGCCGGGCCGTGCCGGACGGTCGCCGCCCGGCCGGTCGCCGCCGGGACGGGGAGTCCTCGGCGCGGGGGCCGGGCTATTGCTCGCGCCGCCACCGACACCGAACGGGTTGTTGCCGACGCGCGGCGAGCGCGGGCCGGGCTTCGGGGACTGCCGCTTGGGCGGCACCACAGCGGCGTGGCCGCCCTGCTGTGCCGCGGCCGGCGGCACCTGCCGGGCGGGCTGCTGCGGTGGACGGATCGGTTCGGCGGCCGCAGGTGCCACCGGTTCGACCGGGGTCTGGGGCGGTTCGGCCGTACGCGCCGGCCGGGCAGAACCGGCACCGGGCAGGCCGGGCGCGCCGGGGCCTGGCACCCGCGGACGGGCACCGGGCACCGGGGCCGGACGGGTCGCGGGTGCCGGTGTGGGCGCCGTGGTCGGCACCGCAGGTGCCGGACCGGTCGGCATGGGCACCGCGGGCGCGGTCGTGGTCGGTCGCTGCGTGACAGCCGGACTGGACACTGCCGCTGCCGCCGCCACAGCCGGAGCCGGAGTCGGGGCGGGTGCCGGGGTCGCCGGGCGCGGTGCCGCGTCCCGGGGAGCGCTCGGCCGTGCGCGGCCGCCGCCGCTGTCCGCCTTGGGGAATGAGTCCCGCAACCTGCGGGCGACGGGCGCCTCCACGGTGGAGGACGCTGATTTCACGAACTCGCCCAAGTCCTTGAGCTTGGCGAGTACATCCTTACTCGTCACACCGAGCTCCTTGGCGAGCTCGTGTACGCGGGCCTTGCCTGCCACTGCTCTCCTCATCTGATGAGGTCGGCGGGCTGGCCGTCGACCTCGTCCTACCGTCGCGCGTTCATGGCTTCAGCTTCACGGCTGACTCATGACGGGTCGACCTGCTTTCCTGCTCTTGCCGGACGTGGGAGGCCCCCACGTCGAAACTCTCACCGAGCGTGCGCGCCAGGTGCTCCTGGAGCAGACCGACGGAAAGCGGCCCCGGCACCCGCAGGGCCCTGGGAAACGCCTTGCGTCGCTCGGCGGCCCGCAGGCACTCCGATCGGGCATGGAGCCACGCTCCACGCCCCGGAAGCCGACGCTGCGGATCGGGCACGATCACCCCATCCACGACCACAACGCGCAACAACTCGGTGGACAACGTCGCGGCACGGCAACCTACGCACGTTCGAATCGGGCCGAGGTGCGTGGGGACCGGTTGACGACGGTGAACCACGAACCAGTCTATCTCCTGGCGGTCAGTCCACCGAACCGGATCTCCGCACAACGGGACTGGACTCGTCACCCTGCGAGACGTGGTAACCCTCGGTAGCGGAATCGTCGTGATCTGTGACAGTGGCCGACGGATCGAGGGCCGCGTCGCTGCGGATGTCGATCCGCCAGCCGGTCAGCCGGGCGGCGAGGCGGGCGTTCTGGCCCTCCTTGCCGATCGCGAGCGACAGCTGGAAATCGGGCACGACCACCCGGGCCGCCTTGGTCTTCTCGTCGATCACCCGGACCGAGATCACCTTGGCCGGTGACAGGGCGTTGCCGACGAACGTGGCCGGGTCCTCCGAGTAGTCGATGATGTCGATCTTCTCGCCGGCCAGCTCGCTCATCACGTTGCGCACCCGGGCGCCCATCGGGCCGATGCAGGCGCCCTTCGCGTTCACCCCGGCCACCGTCGAGCGCACCGCGATCTTGGACCGATGACCCGCTTCCCTTGCCACGGCAGGGATTTCCACCGTGCCGTCGGCGATCTCCGGCACTTCGAGCGCGAACAGCCTGCGGACAAGGTTCGGGTGCGTGCGGGACAGTGTGATCTGCGTCCCCCGCGAACCCCTGGCGACACCGACCACGAAGCACTTGATCCGGGTGCCGTGCTCGTAGCGCTCACCGGGCACCTGCTCGGCCGGCGGCAGCACACCCTCGATGTCACCGAGCTGCACCACGACCATGCCGCGCGAGTTGGCCCGCGCGTCGCGCTGCACCACCCCGGCGATGATCTCGCCCTCCTTGGCGGAGAACTCGCCGAAGGTGCGCTCGTGCTCGGCGTCCCGCAGGCGCTGCAGGATCACCTGCCGGGCGGTGGTGGCCGCGATCCGGCCGAACCCCTCCGGGGTGTCGTCCCACTCCTCGACGACGTCGCCCTCCGGGCTCATGTCCTGCGCGAGCACCCGCACCACGCCGGACTTGCGGTCCACGTCGATCCTGGCGTGCGGGTGGTGGCCATCGGTGTGCTTGTACGCGGTGAGCAGTGCCGTCTCGATGGCTTCCAGGACCGTCTCGAAGGGGATGTCCTTGTCGCGCTCGATCGCCCGCAGCGCGGCGATGTCGACGTTCATCTCGACTCCTCCTTCGTGTGCTTCGTTTCCGGCTGGCCGTGTGCTTCTCGCGGGTGTGCCAGCATCTGCAGTTCGGCTGCCGGTGGCTGCCGGAACTCCACTTCCACCATGGCCTTCGCCACGGTGTGGTACTCGACGCGGTGCAGCGCCCCGGCGAGCAGCACCTCGACCCCCGCGTCGTCGGCCGCGCCGACCCGGCAGGTGTACTCGGCGCCGACGTGCGGGTGGATCCGCACGAGGCGCAGGTTGGCCCGACGCCAGTGTCGGGGCCTGGTCAGCGGCCGGTCCACCCCCGGTGACGTCACCTCAAGGGTGTACGGGCCGCCCAGCAGGTCGTCCGAGTCGTCGAGGGCGGCGGACACCGCCCGGCTGGCGCCGGACAGCAGGTCAAGTTCGACGCCGTCGTCCGCGTCGACGACCACCTTCACCAGCTTGCGCCGGCCGGCCACCTGCACGTCCAGCGCCTCGAGGTCGAACCCGAGCGCGCCGACCGCGGCCGCCACCACGGGCCGGAGCTGCCGCGCGAGCGTGTCGCGGGCGCTGCCCTGGGTACCCCCTCGGGTACCACCGTGCTGGTCGCTGGGCACTGGCCACTCCTCGCTCGAGTCCACACCGGCGTCGGCGTGCACGCCTACCACGGCCGACGTGCGATCCGGCGGCCGTGGTCGCCCAGCGTATCGCGTCGGGCGGAATCGGCAGGGTGGACACCGCGCCGCCGTTGATCACCAGCGCCGTTGGTCACCGCAGGCGACCGGACCGGCCGGACCGGTAGCGCTCCGGCGGCCTGGCAGGATGGTGCCCTCGACCGTGCGATCCTCCGGGCACGCACGGTCACCGGACACCGGCAAGGGAGGGCCAGTGGGCAGCGGTGTCGAACACGGCCGGGTAGAGCACGGCCGGGTACTGCTGAGCCGGCGGGGGCTACTGCGGGCGGGCGCGCTGATCGTTGTGGCTGGGCCGCTGGTGGCCGCGTGTACGAGCCAGCCGCCGCCTGCCGCACCGGACGTGCTGCAACCGATGCTGGACGCGGCGACGACGGACGCGGATCGGGCGAAGGCGGCGTCGGCGGCGTTCGCGGACAACGCGGCCACACTCGGGGTGATCGCGGCGGTCCGCCGCCAGCAGGCCGGCGCGCTGCGCACCGAAGTGGACCGGGCCGCGGCGCTGACCACACCGCCCCCGACGCCGAGCGGTTCCGCCGCGCCGAAACCGACCGACGAGGGCACGGTGACCACCGAGCTGCTGGCTGGATTGGCTGCTGCGCAACGGGAAGCAGCCCGGCTGATGCCGACGCTGCCGCGCTACCGGGCCGGTCTGGTCGGTTCGGTCGCGGCAGGCTGTGCGAGCCTCACCGAGGCGCTGAACAGCACACCGATCACCGCGACGTCCTCGATCTCCGCGCCCACCACCAGTTCCGCACCGACCACCGCTCGTGCCGGCGTGACCACCCGTGGGCTGGCCGACGACACCGCGACCGCGCTGCAGCAGGCGTTGTCGACGGAGCACGCGGCGCTGTGGCTGTACGGCACGGCGAGCGCGTTCGTGACCGGATCGGCGACGGCCGAGATCATCGCGTCGCTCGGCACGGTGCAGAACCTGCGAGACGCGGCCGAGCACCGCCTGTCCGCGGCCGGTGTCCCGCCACAGCCCGCGCAGCCCGCGTATCTGGTGCCGAAACCGGTGACCAACCAGTCATCCGCGCTGGCCGCGCTGGCGATCGCCGAGTCGGACGCCACGATGGCGTGGCGGTCCGTGCTGGAACACACCGACGACGCCGGGCTGCGGGCCGTCGCACTGGCGGCGCTCACCGACTCGGCGGTCCGGCAGACCCGGTGGCGTCGGTTGTCCGGTCAGTCACCGGCCTCGGTCGCGCTGCCGGGCACCGCCGCCTGACTCAGCCGAGGCCCTGTTTGGCTGCGTCCTGGCTGACCGCGCGCAGGGTGTGGTTGTTGCTGGTGAGGTTGGCGCCGGTGTCCGATCCGGCGTCGACGAACTCGGTCTCCACGATGACGACCCGATTGCCGCGCACCTCGGAGAAGTAGCCGCCGTCCTGCAGTTCGTTCGGGCCGCCCGGGATCACCACGCCGTCCTCGACGAGGTCCTTCACGTGGCCGGTGCCGTTGCGGTCGCTGACCTGCCGCAGCCCCACCGCGTCCGAGGGACTGCTCATCCGCACGATGGCGACCGACGTGATCACCTTCTGGCTGTCGGGCAGCGACGTGGTGTACAGCGACCTGATCAGCGACACGCAGGAATGCTGCTGCAGGAACCCTTTCACCTTGTCGGTGGCGTGCGCGCCGCAGTCCGGCTCGGTGGTCGCGCCGTGGTAGGGCTGGAACTGGTACACGCCGGTGGTCTGGGACGGCGGCGTGGTCTGGGCCTGTCCGGTTGGCGCCGGATTGTTGTTGATCAGGTACCACAGCAGACCCGACACCAGCGCGACACCGAGCAGCCCGAGGCCCTTCAGGCCATAGTCAAGGGCCTTGCCGCGCGGCTGCGGGGCACTCGGGGGCGGGCCGCCGGGACGGTGGTGCGGCTGCGGCGGGTACTGATAGTCCGGCGGCACCAGGTCCGGCGGGGGTGCGCCGAGCGCCTGCATCGGCATCCTGGACGTGCCGGGCCAGCCCTGCGGCCGTCCGGGCTGGGCCGGCGCGGGGGCACGGTAGTCAAAAGGCTCCGACACAGTCCACCACCGTAATGGGTTACATCGATCCGGTTGCACGGACCGCCCAAACCTGGCCGGCCGATTTCCTGGTGCCCACCGTACGGTGGCGGCATGCACAGCGCGACGATCGAGGTCCGGACCGGCTCGACCGAGACCGTGCACGACCTGACCGCCGAGTGCGAACGGTTCCTGGCCGGCGTTCCCGACGCCGCCGGCCTGCTGCACGTGTGGGTGCCGCACGCGACCGCGGGACTGGCGATCCTGGAGACCGGTGCCGGCAGCGACACGGACCTGCTCACGGCACTCCGCACCCTGCTCCCCCCGGACGATCGCTGGCGGCACCGGCACGGTTCGCCAGGGCACGGCCGGGACCACGTGCTGCCAGCGCTGCTGCCGCCGTACGCGACCGTGCCGGTGCTGGACGGCCGGCTGGCGCTGGGCACGTGGCAGTCGATCTGCCTTGTGGACACCAACGTGGACAACCCGGTCCGGCAGGTGCGGTTCAGCTTCTTGGCCGGCTGACGAGCGGCACCACGGCCAGTTACGGTCGGAGAGTGAGCCATCACACACCGGGCCGGCACGCGCTGCGCAGGCCGAACCGGACACCGCGGCGGCGCGTCGTCGCTCTCGTGGTGGGCGTCGTGGTGGTCGTGGTGCTGGTGATCGCGATCGGCGGTCACGATTCGGTTTCCGGTCGGGCGGTGCCCGTGCCCCGGCCGCCCGAGCCCGGCTGGAGCACGCTGATCGACCCGGACAGCGGGCTGTCCTACCGGATCCCGCCCACCGGTTGGACGACGAACCCGACGGTCGGCACGGCCGGGTCGGTGACGCTCACGCAGGGCGCGCTGCTGCCGGCCTACACGTGCGGCAACCCGATCGAGCGGCTGCAGCGCGGCATCCTCGGCAGCGGTTCGGCGCCCCGGACCGATCCGGCCGCGCTGGCCGACGCCGTGGCCACCGCGGCGGCGAACCAGTACTACCGCAGTGGTGCGACGGCCCCGACGGTGAAGCTGGATCCGGCCCAGCCGGTGCGGCGGCAGACCGGCAAGGGGACGACGCTGACCGGGGTGCTGGTGCGGGCCACCGTGACGCAGCACACAGACGCGTGCCTGGCCAGCGAGGGCGAGGTGCTGGTGTTCGTGCTCCAGTTCAGTGACCATGACGGGGTGCTGGTGGTCAACGGCGACCTGGCCGGTGGGCCGGCCAGCCCGGCGCCGGCCACCGATGCCTCGCTGCGGGCCATCGTGGACACGGCGCAGCCGACCTAGCCCCGGAGTGAGTGTGTCCCCCAACGGTGTTCGGACGCTCGTGCTGTGGGACATCGACCGCACCCTGCTTGACCTGCCGCGACTGGGCGGCGGGTGGTACCGGCAGGCGATGGTCGAGGTGACCGGCCGGGAACCGGAGCGGCAGCCGGCGTTCGGTGGGCGGACCGACCGGTGGATCGCGATCCAGTTACTCACAGATGGGGGCTTCGAGCCGTCGGACGAGCTGATCGACCGGCTGCACGCGGCCGTGGTGCGGATCGCGGGTGACGAGCGCGACCGGATCGCCCAACTGGGCGTCGTGCTGCCTGGTGTACCCGCTGTGCTGCGGGCGATCGCCGGGCGGCCGGACGTGGCGCAGGGCCTCGTGACCGGGAACCTGCGGGCGATCGCCGGGTTCAAGCTGGACGCGTTCGGGCTGGGCGAGTATCTGGACCTGGACGTCGGCGGCTACGGCGGGTCGTCGGCGCAGCGGGCCGTGCTGGTCGCGGACGCACTGACGAGCGCCACCCGCCGACACGGCGTCGAGTTCCCGGCCGGGTCGGTGGCCGTCGTCGGCGACACGCCACACGACGTGCGGGCGGCGTTGGCGCACGGCGCGCGAGCGGTCGGCGTGGCGACCGGCGCCCACCCGGCCGAGGAACTACTGGCCGCGGGCGCTCACGCCGTCCTGCCGGACCTGGCCGACACCGAGCGGGCGCTGGCCGCGATCCTGCCCGCCAGCTGAAACCCTCAGCCGCGCACCAGATCCACCAGATGGGTGACCACGTCGCCGACCGCGATCTCGGTGCGGTCGCCGGTCGCCCTGTCCTTCACCTCGACCACGCCGTTCGCAAGGCCGCGTCCGACCACCAGGATCGTTGGCACGCCGATCAACTCGGCGTCCGCGAACTTCACCCCCGGGCTGGACGTGCGGTCGTCCAACAGCACAGAAAGGCCCGCGTCGGACAGGTCGGCGGCCAACTGTTCGGCGCCGGCCCGCACGGAGTCGTCCTTGCCCGCGATTACCACGTGCACGTCAGCGGGCGCGACGATGCGGGGCCAGATCAGGCCGTCCTTGTCGTAGCTCTGTTCGGCGATCACAGCGACCAGCCGGGACACGCCGACGCCGTACGAGCCCATCGTGATCCGGATCGGCTTGCCGTCCGGGCCGAGCGCGTCGAGCGAGAACGCGTCGGCGTACTTGCGGCCGAGCTGGAACACGTGGCCGATCTCGATGCCGCGCGCGGCCACCAACGTCCCGGTGCCGTCCGGTGCCGGGTCGCCCTCGCGCACCTCGGCCGCCTCGATCGTGCCGTCCGGCGTGAAGTCCCTGCCGCACACCAGGTCCACCACGTGGTGGTCGGCCTTGTCCGCGCCGGTCACCCACGCCGTGCCACGCACGACACGCGGGTCGACCAGGTACCGCACGCCGTTCGCGGCGAGCGCGGCCGGCCCGATGTAACCCTTGACAAGGAACGAGTTCGCCGCGAAGTCGGCGTCCTCCAGCAGCGCGACCTCGACCGGGTCCAGCGCCGCCTCCAGCCGCTTCATGTCCACCTCGCGGTCGCCGGGCACGCCGACGGCGAGCAGGGTCCAGGTCGCGGCGCCCGGCTGGCGGATCTTGAGCAGCACGTTCTTCAGCGTGTCCGCGGCGGTGAACGCGCGGCCGAGATCGGTGTGGTGGTTGAGGAAGTCGACCAGCGACTGGATGGTCGGCGTGTTCGGCGTGTGGTGCGCCTGCGCGGCCGGTTTGTCCTCAATGGACTGTTCGGCCGGCGCGGGGGTGATCACCGCCTCCACGTTCGCCGCGTAGTCCGAGCCGGTGCTGCGGACGTACGTGTCCTCGCCGGTCTCGGCCTCGGCCAGGAACTCCTCGGACGCCGAGCCGCCCATCGCGCCGGACATCGCGGACACGACAACGTATTTCAGGCCGAGCCGGTCGAAGATCTTGATGTACGCGTCGCGATGCCGGTGGTACGAGCGGGCGAGGCCGTCGTCGTCGAGGTCGAACGAGTAGGAGTCCTTCATCAGGAACTCGCGGCCGCGCAGGAGGCCGGCGCGGGGGCGTGCCTCGTCCCGGTACTTGGTCTGGATCTGGTACAGGATGACCGGATAATCCTTGTACGAATTGTACTCGCCCTTCACCGTGAGGGTGAACAGTTCCTCGTGGGTCGGGCCGAGCATGTAGTCGGCACCCTTGCGGTCCTTGAGCCGGAAGATGTTGGGCCCGTACTCGGTCCACCGGTTCGTCGCCTCGTAGGGCTCGCGGGGCACCAGCGCGGGGAAGTGGATCTCCTGCGCGCCGATGCGGTCCATCTCCTCGCGCACCACCCGCTCGACGTTGCGCAGCACCCGCAGCCCCAGCGGCAGCCAGCTGAACCCGCCCGGAGCGACCCGCCGGACGTACCCGGCCCGCACGAGCAGGCGGTGACTGGGCACTTCGGCGTCGGCCGGATCCTCACGCAGGGTACGCAGGAACAGCGACGACATCCTGGTGATCACGGCGATGCGCTCCTTGTGAATAGCGGTGCGTAGAGCGTAGTCACCGGGGGTGGCCATACGCATCCGGGTATCCGGGCGCCCGGATAGGCTGGCCACGTGCTCG
>DATBCR010000130.1:0-3953 GCA_036270375.1 Pseudonocardiaceae bacterium
CATGCGCTCACCACCCATTCGCGCTCCCCACACGGGTAATTACCTCGTCGCCAACCGGAGCAGCGCCCAGAGCTGTGCGATGGCGTCGCGGTTACCGTCCAGTTGGACGGCGCGGTCCGGTCGGCGACCCCACAGCCACAGATACACCTGCATCGCTGGACCGGACACCACGGCGTGTGCCGCGTCTTCGCCGTTGCCGGCGTCGGCGTCGACCGGTCCCTCACCCGGCCTGCGGGTGCTGGTGTGGCCGGAACCGGCCCGTGCCAACCATTCCAGGCCACCGGCGCGGACGGACACGATCTGGTCACGGGTCCCAGACACGCCGAGCACCGACAGCCGGTGCTCGAACCACAGGGTCAGCACCTCGTCGATGCCGTCCAACGCGACGTCCTCGGGGACTTCGGCCGGCACCAGCCCGGCCGCGCCCTGCACGTCGTAGCGGTGCACGGTGGACTCGTGTGCCATGCGGCGCCGCCAGAATCCGTAGTTCTGTTCGGCCGGCCACCACGTCGGGCACTGTTCGTCCGGCGCGTGCGCGGACAGCTCGGCCAGCAGCGGCGCCACGCCGGACCGCACGTAGGCCGACAGGCTCTGGTTCGGCGCCGGGTCGCGCTGCCACTCCCCCGGCCGCTCGCCGTCCCGCACCCACTGCCACACCATCCGGTACAGGCTGCCGACGTGCCGCGCGGTCTCGCCCAACGTGAGACCGGGGCAGCCGGGGATCACCGCCTCCATCCGGGCGCCGTCCACCGAGTCGGCCAGCACCCCCGCCTCCATGCCCACCACGTGCAACAGCCGGTCGTAGTTGATGAGTGCCCGCTCATTCACCGCGGTACCCGCTCGGGTCATCCTGGACGGCGTCGGCCACCAGGTCGGTGAAGTGCGCGGCCTCCCGGACCAGGTCGTCCGCGGCGCGCTGGGTCACGTTCCTGGTCACGCCGGCCAGGATCGCGGCCCTTGTCGCCGAACTGGCCGCGAAGAACACCGCCCACTCGGTCAGCTCGGGGGCCAGCGACGTGAGCAGCACCCAGGCGCTGGTCGGCCGGGCGCGACCACGGTGCGGACGGCCACGCAGCGCGAGCATTGCCGCCGCGGCGCGCAGTGCGGCCAGGTAGGCGGTGGCGTAGCGCTGGGCGGGCTCGGTCTCGCGCTGCGCCTCGGCCACGCCGGCCCTTGCCTGGCGCACTAGGGCAAGCGCGGAACCGGCCGGCGGCGTCGGTGCCGGATGCGGCACGAACGCGCCCTCATGGCGCCGGCCGTAACCCTCCTGCGGGTGGCTGTACTGGGCGTCGTGCAGGTGGCCACCGCGCGAACCGGCCTCGTGCAATCGGTTCTCGCGCCGGCCGTCGTCGGTCGGCTGGCCGCCTTCGAAGCCGCCGGCCTCGTGCAGCGGGTTCTGGTGCTGGCGCTCGTTTCCGGCTTGCTGACCTCCTTCGTACATCCGAGCTTCGTGCGGGCGGGCATCGGGACGGCGATCTGCGTGACGCCGGACTGCGATCGGGAAGTCGATCAGGGCTGACATCAGCGGCCTCCTCGTGGCGTCGGAAACGTCGTCGGATCGACGAACCCGCCGTGGGGAAGCCGGCGGAACTCGGCGGCGAGGCGCTTCCCCCGCCCCACCACCGAGCACCAGCTCGAACATACGTTCGAACAAAACCAGCATAACCCGGAACCACGACCCGCTCAACACCCCCTCCGACCTGGACCGGGCCGGTGCCGAACCGAGACGGTCGGGCATGGTCTGATGACACCCGGCACTGTTGTCACGGAGTGAGGATCGCGATGAGTTCGCCTGAACATCCCGGTGTGCGCAAGGTGATCGCCGGGTTGGCGGAGGCCGGTTACGCCGAGGCCGCGGCCGGGGTTGTCATCCTGGCCGACGACGCCCGCACAGCAGCGGCGGCGGCAGCGGCGCTCGGTGTCGACGTCGGCGCCATCGCCAACAGCCTGGTGTTCAAGGCCGTCCACGGCACGGACGTGACGCCGCTACTGGTGATGACCAGCGGCGCACACCGCGCCGACCAGGCCCGGCTCGCTCTGTTGGCCGGCGTGGACCGGGTGGAGCGGGCCGACGCGGAGTTCGTCCGCACTCACACCGGCCAGGCCATCGGCGGTGTCGCCCCGATCGGGCACCCCGAGCCGATCCCGACCATGGTGGACCGGGCGCTGGCCGCTTACCCGGTGCTGTGGGCCGCCGCCGGCCACCCGAAATCGGTGTTCCCGCTCTCCTTCACCGATCTGGTGGCGCTGACCGCCGGCACACCGGTGGATGTGACGGACGAGGGGGAGAATCGGTAGTTGTGGCAACGGCCGTGTCCCTCCCCCGTGCCCGGTTCGTCGAACTGACCGTCGACGATCTGCGTGCCCGCCTCCCCGAGGCGCTCGACATCTACGTGACGGCCATGCGCTACCCGCCGGGCACCGCGGAACAGCGGGCACCGATGTGGCTGGCGCACATGCTGCGGCAGGACTGGCGTTGCGTGGCCGCGCTCAATTCCGACGGCGCGCTGATCGGCATCAGCTACGGCTACCGGGGGGCGGCCGGCCAGTGGTGGCACGAGCAGGTCCGGCGGGGCCTGCTCGTGTCCACCGGTGCCGCGTCGGTCGAGACGTGGATGGCCGACTACTTCGAACTGACCGAGCTGCACGTCCGTCCGGACGCCCAGGGCAGCGGCATCGGCGAAGGCCTGCTGCGGCACCTGCTGGCCGGCGCGCGTGCTGGCACGACCCTGCTGTCCACGCCGGAGGGCACGTCCCGGGCGTGGCAGCTGTACCGGCGGGTCGGCTTCCAGGACGTGCTGCGCAACTACCTGTTCGCGGGCGATCCCCGCCCGTTCGCGGTGCTCGGCCACCATCTGCCGCTGACCTAGAGTTCGGCCAGCCGCTCGTCAAGGGTGTCCAGGCCCATCGAGCCCATCGCCAGGGCCTGCTGGTGGAACTCCTTGAGGTCAAAGGTTTCCGGGTGGCGTGCCCTGGCCGCGTCGCGGGACGCCAGCCACTGCCGTTCGCCGAGCTTGTACGCGGGCGCCTGACCCGGCCAGCCGAGGTACCTGTTGATCTCGTCGCGGACCAGGGCGGCGTCGGCGAGGGTGCGGTTGAGCAGGAACTCGTAGCCGAGGTCGGGTGTCCACCGTTCGCCCTCGTGGAAGCCGGTGCCGGTGGGGATGGGCAGTTCCAGGTGCATGCCGATGTCGACGATCACCCGGCCGGCCCGGAACAGGTGTGCGTCTAGCATGCCCATCAGGTCGCCGTCGTCACCGAGGTAGCCCAGTTCGCGCATCAGCCGTTCGGCGTACAGCGCCCAGCCCTCGCCGTGGCCGGACGTGCCGGCAAGGAGTCTCTGATACCGGTTGAGCGAGTCGGCCTGGTACACACAGGTGGCGATCTGCAGGTGATGGCCGGGCACGCCCTCGTGGTACACCGTGCTCACCTCGCGCCACGTGGAGAAGTCCTCCCGGCCCGGTTCCAGCGACCACCACATCCGGCCGGGACGGGAGAAACCGTCGGTCGGCCCGGTGTAGTACGCGCCGACGCCACCACCCGGCGGGGCGATCCGGCACTCCAGGGTCATCAGCTCGTCCGGCAGGTCGAAATGCTTGCCGCGCAGCTCGACCAGCGCGTCGTCGGACAGCCGCTGCATCCAGTCGCGCAACGCGTCCTTGCCGACGAGCTGGTAGCGCGGGTCGGCGTCCAGCGCGGCGGCCGCCTCGGCCGGTGTCGCGCCCGGCTTGATCCGGTCCGCGACCTGCCTCATCTCGGTCTCGATGCGGGAGAACTCCTCCCAGCCCCACTGGTACAGCTCGGCGAGGTCCACCGTGGCACCGTTGAAGTACCGCAGCGACAGGCCGTAGACGTCCGGACCGACGGCGTCCTTCACGCGTGCCTTCGGCGCCAATTCGGCCCGCAGGAACTCGGCCAGCTCGCCGTACGCGGCAGCGGCGGCGGTCGCGCCG
>DATBCR010000131.1:0-1815 GCA_036270375.1 Pseudonocardiaceae bacterium
CTTGCCGGAGCCGGTCACGCCAAGCAGCACCTGGGTGCGGTCGTTGCTGTTGGCGCCCTCGGCCAGGTCCTTGATCGCCGACGGCTGGTCGCCCTTCGGCGTCAGCTCTGATTTCAGCTCGATCTTGAAGCCGCCCTCGGACTTCTCCGGTCGCGGTGGGCGGTGCGGGGTCCACACCGCAGTGCCGCCGCTGTCGCGGAACTCGGCGCGACCCTCACGCAGCAGCTTGTCGAGCGCCTCCATGCTGGCGGTGACCGCGATCGAGAACCCGGGCGACGGCAAGGGCGCGCCGCTCTTCCACCTGCTCAACGGCGACCTCTGCTACGCCAACCTGGACGTCGACAACGCGCCGGGCGTGTGGCGTGACTTCGGTATCAACATCGGGCGCAGCGCGGCGAACCGGCCGTGGATGCCCGCGCTCGGCAACCACGAGTGCGAGTTCGGGGTTGACACCCTGTCCGGCGCGCCCGGCGACGCGGCCGGCGGGATCGCGGCGCAGGGCGCGGCGGGCAACCACTGGGGCGGCCCGTACGGCTTCGGCCACTACCTCAGCCGGTTCCTGCTGCCGGACAACGGCATCACCAACTGGGACGGCAACCGGCTGCGCGGGAACTTCTACGCCTTCCAGGTCGGCACGGTCAAGTTCATCTCGCTCGACGCGGACGACGTCATCTACCAGGACGGCGCCGCCAACTACGTCATCAACGCGGCGAACACCCCGCCGGAGACCACCACCGACGGCGCTCAGATCCCGAACGGCACCACCAACTACACCCGCTTCTACACCGGCGGCCTGACGCTCGACGCGAAGCACAACGCGCTGGTCCCCGACCACGCGAGCGGCAAGCCCAACCTGCAGACCATCTGGCTGGAGAAGACCCTCGCGGAGTCCCGCCACGATCCGTCGGTGGACATGATCGTGGTGTTCATGCACCAGGTCCCGCTGTCCTCCTCCGCCAACGGCAACGGCTCCGACCTCGGCATCCGCCAGGCCTGGCTGCCGCTGTTCGACAAGTACGAGGTTGACCTGGTGCTGCACGGTCACGAGCACGACTACGAGCGGAGCTACCCGGTCCGCGGCTACGACGCCGGGGAACTCGGCACCGTCGTCGCGCCCAACCCGGGGCAGGCGAAGGGCGCGGCCGTCGACACCAGGAGGCCGTCGGTGGTCACCACCGAGCCGTACGAGTTCAACGGCATCCCGGCGTGGGACACCCGCGAGGGCACCGTCTACCTGGTGCTCGGCGGCGGCGGCACCAACGGGCCGACGAACAAGTACGGCACAGACACCGCCGACAACGGGCCGCAGGCCAAGGTCATTACCACGCGGAACGCGGTGACCGGCAGCGAGGCGACCGGGTTCGTCAAGAACGGCGCCGACTCGGTCGAGGACGCGCCCTGGTCCGCGGCCATCAACCCGACCGACGCCTACGGGTACGCCATCTTCGACGTGGACCCCGGCAAGCACCGCGGCGAGACGACCATCACCTTCCAGTACTTCGCGATCCCCGCGGTGACCAACCAGGCGGGCACCGCGCACGACGGCACCACCACGCTGCCGTCCGTGCCGACGGAGAAGTTCGTCTTCGGCCGCGGGGTAGGCAAGGGCCAGGAGAAGTCCTAGCTGAGGCAAGCACCGCGCAGTCCGCGATGACAGTGGACGTTTGGGCACACCGGAGTGCAACGTCAGGAAGTTAAGGTGGCGGTTCGGTCTGGCTTTTGGCTGGTTTGTGCTGGCTGGGCTTGTTGCCGGGTGGTGCGGGCGCTGCGTTGATGGTGACGGTGTAGGTGGCGTGGCGTGGTAGGGGGTCTTGG
>DATBCR010000132.1:0-1597 GCA_036270375.1 Pseudonocardiaceae bacterium
CCCGTGCGGTCATCGCCGACTCCCTGACCCTGCAGAAACGTCACCTCCATCCCGGATCGGGTGAGCTGCTGCGCCTCTACGCGGACGCCTTCGAGAAGGTGTGGGCCAACACCGACATGGTGGCGACGATGGCGGCGGCAAAATGACCGCCGCCCAGGACACCCTGGAGTCCGTCGCCACACGCATCCGCTCGCACGTCGTCGACATGTGCGCGGGGCCGGAAGGCGGTCATCTCGGCGGCGCGTTCTCCTGTGTCGAGGTGCTCAGCGCGTTGTACTTCTCGGTGCTGAACGTGGACCCTCGGCAGCCGGACGACCCGGCACGCGACCGCTTCCTGCTCAGCAAGGGCCACGCCGCCATCGCCCTGTACGCGACGCTCGCCGAACGGGGTTTCTTCCCGGTCGAGGAACTCGCCGGATACGGACGGCCCGGCAGCAGGTTGATGGGCCACCCGGTGCGCGCGGTGCCCGGCGTTGAGCTGCCGACCGGGTCGCTCGGCCACGGTCTCGCGCTGGCCTGCGGATTCGCACTGGCCACCCGGTACGCCGGTCACGACTCGCGCAGCTTCGTGCTGCTCGGCGACGGCGAACTCCAGGAGGGTTCGGTGTGGGAGGCGGCGATCGCGGCCGCGTCGCTGCGGCTGGACCGGCTGGTCGCCGTCGTGGACCGCAACGGGCTGCAGTTGACCGGTCCCGCCGAGTGGATCGCGCCGATGGAACCGCTGGCCGAACGCTGGCGCGGTTTCGGCTGGGCGGTCCGTGACGTGGACGGTCACGAGGCGACCCAACTGGCGGACCACCTGGCCGCCGCGCCGTGGGAACCGGGCAAGCCCAGCGTGCTGATCGCCCGCACGGTCAAGGGGCACGGGCTCCCGTTCCTCGCCGGCCGGGCCGCCAGCCACTACGTGACGCTGTCGGAGCGCAACCACGCACGGGCGCTCGCCGCGTTGCGGGTCGCGGAAACCGTCCGATGAACCGCGGGACCCGAGAGGCATATCGGGATCGGCTGCTTTCCCTGCTGGGCCGGCATTCCGACATGATCTGCCTTGACACCGACACCGGCCTTTTCAGCGCGGAGCACGCCGCCGGGGCCGGGGAGCAGTACCTCAGCCTCGGCATCGCCGAGCACAACCTGATGGGCATAGCCGCCGGGATGGCCGCGTGCGGACGGATGCCGTTCGTGAACACGATGGCCGCCTTCGCCGCGTCCCGCGCACTGGAAGCCGTCAAGATCGACATCGCCTACAACCGGCTGCCGGTCCGCATCATGGCCACCCACGGCGGTCTTGCCGCCGGTCACCTCGGTCCGACCCACCAGGCCCTTGAAGATCTCGCCGTGCTGCGGGTGCTGCCGGGGATGACCGTGGTGGTGCCGGCCGACGCGGCCGCCACGGAGGCGTTCGTCGAGCAGAGCCTGAGCCTGGCCGGTCCGCTCTACGTCCGGCTCGGCCGCAAACCGTCACCGCCACTGCCCTCGGCCCCTCCCCCGGTCATCGGCAAGGCGCAGACGCTGCGACAGGGCGGCGACGTGGTACTCACGTGCTGCGGCCCCTACCCGGTGCTCGCCTGCCTCGCCGCGGCGGACGTCCTTGCCGGGC
>DATBCR010000133.1:0-3064 GCA_036270375.1 Pseudonocardiaceae bacterium
GCGCGATCGGGTCGGCCTCGTAGCCGAGTTCCGCCGCCGCCTGCCGGACCCGCTTCTCGGTCTCCTTGGACACCTGCAGCCCACGCAGCGCGTACGACACCGCGGCCGTCGAAAGGCCGGTCGCCTCGGCGACTTCGCGCAGCGTCGCGCGCTTGCGGGGGCCGGCCATTGCCCAAGCGTAACCATGGCACCGGCGGCCCACCGCGACCATGGGCGGCCCGGCGGTGGCGGGACTTGACGACGGCCTGATTAAGCGTTTCACTGAAGCGCTTAAGTGAAGCGCTTCACCGACCCCGCGTCCGACAGCGCCTCCGCTACGGACGGAAAGGACGTGACCGATGAACCTGGCGGACCTGCCCGGCCGGAATCTCGACCGGCGCGAGCTGTGGAACCTCGTCAACGAACTGGCCGACGAGCCACAGCATTGGCGGCCGCATGTCGCGTTCTCCGACGACCATCGGCACTACGTCTCGCTGTACCGGGACGGGCACGTCGACGTCTGGCTGCTGTGCTGGACGGCGAGCAACGACACCGGTTGGCACGACCACGACGTGTCCTCCGGCGCCGTGCGTGTCGTGCAGGGCGCGCTGCACGAGAGCAACCCGCGCATCGGCGGCGACCACCTGACCGTCCGGGTCGGCGACGGCGAGTCCTTCAGCTTCGGCCCGGAACACATTCACCGCCTCAACGGCGCGTCCGGCGGCGCGGTGTCCATCCACGCCTACTCGCCGCCGCTGTGCCGGATGGGCCAGTACGAGTTCACGCCGGACGGCCTGATGCGGCGGGTGTCCATCGGCTACGCGGACGAACTCCGTGCCAGCGGGGCGGTCCCGGTGTGACGACCACCCGGCGGCGAACCGACCCGGTCGCGCTGGACGGCCACGATTTGACGTGCGCCCATGTGCACACCATCGTCCGCGACCTGGCACCCGTCCAGGTGACACCCGATGGGCTGGCCAGGGCCGCGGCCGCGCACCGCCTGGCAGGCGAACTCGTCGGCCACCGCCCGATGTACGGCCGCACCACGGGTGTCGGCGCGAACCGCGAGTTCGACGTCGGCGACACCGATCACGGCCTCCGCCTGCTGCGCAGCCACGCCGGCGGCGCCGGACCGAAGGTCGACCAACGGGTGGCCCGCGCGATGCTGGTCGTCCGGCTCAACCAGCTCGCCGCGGGCGGTTCCGGCGTGGACCCCGGCCTGCTCGGCGTGCTCGCGGACGCCGTGAACCGCGGCCTCACCCCACCCATGCACCGCTACGGCGCCATCGGCACGGCCGACCTCACGTCCCTCGCGTCGGCCGCCTTGTGCATCCGAGGTGAGCTGGCTTGGGAGGGCGGTTCGCTACCGGCGTATCCGCTCGCCGCGGACGACGCGCTGGCGTTCATCAGCAGCAACGCGGCCACCCTCGGCGAGGCCGCGCTCGCCTGCCACGACCTGACGCGGCTGCTGCGGGCCAGCGTGGTGATCACCGCCCTGTCGTTCCTCGCCGTCGACGGCTCACCGGAGGCGTACGCCGCACCCGTGCACGAATCCCGGCCGCACCCCGGCCAGCGGACCGTCGCCGGCCGGCTGCGCGCACTGCTGGCCGAGGCCGGCACCCGACCGCCGGCCCGGATCCAGGACCCGTTCGCGTTCCGGGCCGTGCCGCAGGTGCACGGCCCGGCACTGGACGCGGCCGCGTACCTGGATGGGGTGCTGGTCGTGGAGATGAACGCGGCGAGCGAGAACCCGCTGGTGTCTGCCGCCGAGCACAACGTGTTCCACAACGGCAACTTCCACACCGCGTACGTCACCCTGGCCCTGGACACCGCGCGGGCA
Source organism: Pseudonocardiaceae bacterium (assembly GCA_036270375.1). Classification (GTDB taxonomy): domain Bacteria; phylum Actinomycetota; class Actinomycetes; order Mycobacteriales; family Pseudonocardiaceae; genus DATEPR01. Next base: position 1,820 of record DATBCR010000133.1, read on the forward strand.
GCGCTGTTCGCCACGTCGTCGCTGTCGGTCGCGCGGCTGGCCACACTTGTCGAGCCCGCGTACACGGGGCTGCGGCCGTTCCTCGCGGACGGCCCGCCGACGAGCTCCGGAGTGCTGATCCTGGAGTACATCGCGCATTCGGCCCTCGCCAACCTGCGGCACGCGGCGGCGGCCGCATCGCTCGGCAGCGCCGTGCTGTCGCGGGGCATGGAGGAGCACGCCAGTTTCTCCGCGCTGGCGGCCGAACGCACGACGGAGGTGCTGCCGGCGTACGAGGCGCTGCTCGCGTGTGAACTGGTCGCCGCGATCCGCACACTGCGGCTACGTGGCGTGACCGACATCGGCGGACCCCTCGGCGTCGCATTCGCCCGTGCGAGTGACGTGCTGTCCACGGAGACGGCCGACCGCCAGCTCGTCGACGACGTGGCCGCCGCGACGGCCGTGCTGCCCGAACTGGACCTGTGACCGAGCTTGCGAGGGAACCAATGTCACAGGGACGTTGGTCGCAGACCTCCGCGCGCCAGCGAGGTGGTTCTGTGACCGAGCTTGCGAGGGAACCAATGTCACAGGGACGCTGGTCGCAGACCTCCGAGCGCCAGCGAGGTGGTTCTGTGACCTATGCCGCTCGCCAGCGGTCGGCCACGGCGGTCAGTTGGCTCGGCGGCGCGATGTCGGTCACCACGGGGTAGCCGATGGTTCGCCGTGCGTGCCAGTGCTGCTGGCACACGTCCGAGCAGAAGTCATCCGACGGCGATGTCGGGTTGACTCGACCGCACTCGCTGCATGGTGCGTTCACCATCGTCCTCCCGTCCGTGCCAACTCGGCCGCATGGTCCTGCCCGCCTGATCTAGACGGTAGGAACCGCCTGCGACGGCCGCGTTGCCATTGTGTGTCCACCCGGTGTCGGCGCCCATGTCGCGCCCACAGCTACACTGTCCATGGACCTCGTGCGGCGTGCACCTCGTGAACCTCCCCAGGGCCGGAAGGCAGCAAGGATAAGCGGGCTCTGACGGGTGCACGGGGTCCGCCTCACTCGTGGGCGAGGACTGCACGCGGAGAGCGCGTGCCGTCCTCGCTCGTCATCACACTGGGGGTGCACCCCCAGACCCCGCCCGGCGGGCTGCGCCCCCGGACCCCCCGCATGGTTCGCACGCTGATGTGTTGTGCCCACCGGCCTGGCGGTTGGCGGGTGCGTGGATTGGCCGTCGGCGGGCCGTCTGGGGTGACCGGTAGTCTCGCGGCGTG
>DATBCR010000134.1:0-2788 GCA_036270375.1 Pseudonocardiaceae bacterium
GTCCGCGGCGTCCGGCCGGCGGGCCGAGTCCAGCTCGTCCATCGGGAAGGCCATCACGTCGGTCGGGCCTTCCAGGTCCATCCAGCGTTCGTGCAGGTCGGACATCACTTCCAGCTCGACGAGCAGCACGGACAGCTCGGCGAGCGGACTGACGCTCATCCGGTCCAGCGCGAACCGGGCGGCGGCCACGATCGACGTCTCGTCGACCCCGACGCCCGACTCGTTGGCGATCTCGATACTCATCCGAGCAACAACACCTAGCGACTCCGTCGGTTGGCCGGCCGGACCTCGTCCCGCACCACCAGGTTGTCCTGGATGGCGTGCCAGCGCTCGTACGCGTCCACGATCTCGGCGACCAGCCGGTGCCGAACGACGTCGTGGCTGGTCAGCATGGAGAAGTGCACGTCGTCGATGCCGCCGAGGATGTCCCGGACGATACGCAGGCCACTGCGCTGCCCGTTGGGCAGGTCCACCTGCGTGATGTCGCCGGTGACCACGATCTTGGAGCCGAAACCCAGCCTGGTCAGGAACATCTTCATCTGTTCCGGAGTGGTGTTCTGGGCCTCGTCCAGGATGATGAACGCGTCGTTGAGGCTCCGGCCGCGCATGTACGCCAGCGGGGCCACCTCGATGGTGCCGGCCTGGGTGAGCCGGGGGATCGACTCCGGGTCGATCATGTCGTGCAGCGCGTCGTACAGCGGGCGCAGGTACGGGTCGATCTTCTCGTTGAGCGTGCCGGGCAGGAAGCCGAGCCGCTCACCCGCCTCGACCGCGGGCCGGGTCAGGATGATCCGGCTGACCTGCTTCGCCTGCAGCGCCTGTACGGCCTTTGCCATCGCCAGGTACGTCTTGCCGGTACCAGCGGGGCCGATGCCGAACACGATCGTGTGCTTGTCGATCGCGTCCACGTAGCGCTTCTGGTTCAGCGTCTTCGGACGGATGGTGCGGCCGCGGCGCGACACGATGTCCAGGCTGAGCACCTCGGCCGGCGACTCGGCCGAACCCGCGGACAGCATGGCCACGGTGCGACCGACGGTGTCCTTGCCGACCTGCTGGCCACGCTCGGCCAGCGTCACCAGCTCGGCGAACACCCGTTCGGCGAAGGCGACATCGGCCGGCGCGCCGGACAGTGTCACCTCGTTGCCCCGGACGTGTACGTCCGCGGTGAGCAGTTCCTCTGCGACCTTCAGGTTCTCGTCGCGCGACCCGAGCAACGCGAGCACCGCCTTGTCCGGCACGGTGAACCGCGAGGAAACGACCCCGTTGGCACCCCTTGCCTCGGTGCCGTTTCCGGCCTGCTCCGTCGATGACGAGTCGTTGGCGTCCTGGTTGGGGTCTGGTGTGGTGGTCTCCGATCGCGCTGCTGCGGATCGGGCAGCTCCACCCTGCGTGGTGCCGGCCACGTGCGCTCGGGCCTACTTCCTGCGCGTCAGCGCTGTCTGTGCTGGTTCAACCGCTGTCGCGATCGATCGCTTTCGATGCTAGCCGTCCACACCGACACCGCGCACCGGATAACGCAGGTACATCGCCTACCGGCCGTCGTGATAACGACCGAAGTGGCCGAGTTGTTCGCCGCCGAGCACGTGCAGGTGGGCGTGGAACACGGTGCGACCGGCGTCCGGACCGGTGTTGAACACGAATCGGTAACCGCTCTCGGTGATGCCATCGGCCTCGGCCACCGCCGCGCCAGCGGACAGCAGTTCGGCCAGCAGGTCCGGCTCGGCCGTGGCCAGTGCCAGTGCGTCCTCGTGGTGGTCGACGGGCACGACGAGGACGTGCGTCGTCGCCTGCGGGTTGATGTCCCGGAAGGCGAGAGTCCGGTCGGTGCGGTGCACCACGGTGGCCGGAATGTCCCCGGCGACGATCTTGCAGAACAGGCAGTCCGCCTCGCTACTCATGCGCGGCATTTTAAGGGAGCCGATCAAACGCCAATCATTCACCACCCAAATCATAGGCAGGCGGAACAAACCCGAATGCAAACGAATGCTGGAACACGGCGTCACCAGCGCGGAGGCTGCGTCGCGGTGAGGTCTGGGGGTTACGTCACCGCGACGCAGCGGCGCCGGACCGAGGGGGAGGTGTCCGGCGGGTTCAGCAAGTGCCACAACAGGTATGACACTCATGCAGTGGTGTTGCGCAGGACATTAGCGGGGAATGTCGTGGCGCGCCACAGGCAACACACAGGATTACTCCGGTCAGCCTTACCATTCGGGTGAATTCACTGAACTCGCCCGGAATCAGCATGCATTCGTCTCATTGCCAGCGTCCGGTCAGCGCACCGAGCGCCCCCAGCGCGACCGCCCCGGCCGTGGACGCGCGCAGCACGGTCCGGCCGAGCCGCACCGGCAGCGCACCGGCGTCGGTCAACGTGGCCAGTTCGGCGTCCGTGATGCCGCCCTCCGGACCGACGACCAACAGCACGTCTCCGGATGTCGGCAACTTCACGTCGACCAAGCCGCGATCGGCCGATTCGTGCAGCACCAACGCGATGTCGACAGTACCGACCCGGTGTGCCAAAGCCGTGGTGTCCAACGGTTCGCCGACCGGCGGGCACCACGCGCGCCGGGCCTGCTTTGCCGCTTCACGTGTCGCAGCCCGCCACCGGGCCAACGCCTTGTCGCCGCGTGGACCGTCCTCCCACCGGGCGACGCATCGCTCCGCGCGCCACGGCAGCACCTCGTCCACACCGGCCTCGGTGGCAAGCTCCACGGCCAGTTCGCCGCGATCACCCTTCACCAGGGCCTGCGCGAGCACCACCCGCGGCTGCGGCTCCGGTTCGGTCCACCGC
>DATBCR010000135.1:0-2144 GCA_036270375.1 Pseudonocardiaceae bacterium
CACATTTTCGATTCCGGGTTCCTGTACTTACCCGAAACTTGTCGCAAGCGGCCGGGACGCGGGCATCGGCAGGTGGTTGTCCGCCCACCTCGGCCACGGCCGCCGGTCGTCCGGCACCAGGTTGGCGAGGGCACGCATCGCGTGCGGCACCGTCATCCGCCGGTCGGGATCGGATTCGAGCAGGCTGATCACGATCGGCGCCAGTTCCGGCGGCAGCGACACGAACGTGCCCTCCGACGTGGTGACCTCCCCGGACAGCACCTCGAACAGGATCGACCCGACCCCATAGCAGTCCATTGTGGACGATATCGGCCGACAGGCCTCCTGTTCGGGTGCCGTGTACCCGACCGTGCCGACCGGATGCCCGGCCGGCTGCAGCGTCCCGATCCGCCGGGTGCACCCGAAGTCGATCACCATCGGCCGCCCGTCACGCAGCACCACATTGGCCGGCTTCAGGTCGAGGTGCGCCAGTCCACGCCGGTGCAGGTCGGCGACCGCGGCCAGGATCTGCACACCCAGCAGCGCGGCGTCGGCCACCGGCAGCGGCCCGACCCGGTCGAGTTCCTCGTCAAGCGCCGGCCCGTCCACGTACTCCATCAGCAGGTGCGGCACCGCGTCGCCGGTGCCGTCGCCGAGCAGTCGCGGCAGCGTGGGATGGCACGCGCCGCTCAGCGCGATGACCTCTCTGCGCAGCGACCGGATCGCGCGCTGCTGCGCCGTCTGGTGCGGCCGGGCCAGCTTCACGATCACCGGGCACCACAGGCGGGTCGACCAGGCGAGCCACGTCTCGCACCGGTTCCCGACGCCTAACCGCCACACCGCGAGCGCACCGCCGGGCAGTGGCTGACCCTCGGAGAACCGCCAGATCGGTTCGCCGTCGTCGTCAAGGTCGAAGTTCTGCGACATGAAATGCCTCCATTGGCGTCGGCCGACCACCACCCCCGGTGGCCCGCCGGGTACATCAACGACGGGAACGACTGCGGGTCCGGGTACGGCTGTCGTGCCGGCGGTCGCGCCGCCGGTCCCCGTGGTGCGACATGGGGCCTTTGATCTCGATCATCGTGCCCGGCTCCTCTCCAGTTGTGTTACGCCCGGACCGCGCCGCGGGATGGCACCGTCCGCAAGGTCTAGTCGGATGGTGCGATCGGCGATCACAGCCAGGTCACGGTCGTGCGTGACGATCAGTACCGTTCGAGACGCGGTCGACGCCCGGATGGCCCGAACCACGATGGCGGCCGAGTCCGGGTCGAGTGCCGCGGTCGGCTCGTCCAGCAGCACCATCGGTGCCGGCGACAATGCGGCACGGGCCAGTGCGACGCGCCGCCGCTGCCCACCGGACAGCTGCACGCCGCCCTCGCCGACCGGTGTGTCATAGCCGTGCGGGAGGCGCAGCGCGAACTCGTCGACGAGCGCGGTCCGCCCGGCGGCCAGCACGTCGGCCCGGGTGGCGTCGCGCCAGCCGAACGCGATGTTCTCCGCGATCGTCGCGTCCAACAGCCACGGTTCCTGTGGTACGAAAGCCATCCGGTCCCGCAGGCTGTTCCGGTCGCACGCGCGGATGTCGACGCCGTCGATCAGCACCCGGCCGGCGTCCACGTCGTAGAGCCGCAGCAGCAGGTGCAGCACCGTGCTCTTGCCGGCACCGCTGCGGCCGAACAGGCACACGGTCTCACCGGCCGCGACCGACAGACTGACGTCTGCCAGCACGGGAACGTCTGGCACGTAACAGAAAGAGACATGTTCGAACCGGACGTCACTGGTCAGCGCCGGCGCCGGCCGCGCGTCCGGCACGTCCGTGACGGCCTCGGTCGCGGCAAGCACCTCGTGCACCCGCGCCGCGCTGGCGCCGGCTTTCGCCAGTGTGCCGGCCAGTTTCGCCAGGCACCGCACGGGTGTGTAGAGATCCTGCAGGTACGCCAGCACGACGATCAGGCCGCCCGTGCTCAACGTCCCCATCAGCACGTGCGCGCCGCCGACCACCAGCACCAGGCCCGATCCGCAGGCCAGCACCAGATCCGCCATCTGGTGCCAGCGCCCTCTCCGGGGAAGGAGCTGGTATGAGAAGGGAGCCCTGCTCCAACCCAGCCTAACTCCCAAATCCTCGGTTGACACTATGTGGCGTGGGATGCCTCATGGCCTGCCAA
>DATBCR010000136.1:0-1760 GCA_036270375.1 Pseudonocardiaceae bacterium
GTCGTCGTGGATGACACGGTCGTCCTCCGGTGGTCGGGGCGCTGAGCCGCCGGCATTCGGTCCCGGAGTGCACGTGGTGGGATACCTCAGCCTGCGCGCCCGGCGCCGGCTGGGTGAGAAAACGGCACGGCGACGGTCAGTGACCGCGCCGGCACAACGAGCTGGAAACCCGACGGAAGTCCACATGGCGGCGGGCCACCAGGTGTACTTCGGTCGCAGACATGATCCCAGCGTGCCACGCTCCTGAACGGTGGTCCACGGGTATCCGCATGCTGGGACGAGGCTCACGCAACCTCCTCGCTAACGCTCGTCGCGCGTTCGCGAACTCGCTGTGACATGGTTCGCTCGCAAGCTCGCTCACTCCACGATTAAGTGACGTGGTAGGCGACACTGGGCGGGTGCCTTCCGCCCTGCCAGCCGGTGACCCGGCACCCGCCGACGGCGCGTTGCCCGCGTCCGCCACCGCCGGTCTTGGCGACCGCCCGTTCGGGGTGTACGTGCACGTCCCGTTCTGCACCACCCGCTGCGGCTACTGCGACTTCAACACGTACACCGCCGGTGAGCTGGGCGGTTCGGCGTCACCGGCGTCCTGGCTCGGCGGGCTGCGGGCGGAGCTGGACCTCGCCGCCAGGGTGCTCGGCGCCCCGCCGGCCGTTGACACCGTGTTCGTCGGCGGTGGCACCCCGTCACTGCTTGGCGCGGACGGGCTGGCCGACGTGCTGGCGGCGGTGCGCGGCACGTTCGGGCTCGCCGACGGTGCCGAGGTCACCACGGAGTCGAATCCCGAGTCCACGTCGCGGGAATTCTTCGACGGGATCCGTGCCGCCGGGTACACCAGGGTGTCGCTCGGCATGCAGTCCGCCGCGCCGCACGTGCTGGCCGTCCTTGACCGCAAGCACACCCCGGGCCGAGCGGCGGCTGCGGCGGGGGAGGCCCGCGCGGCCGGTTTCGATCACGTCAGCCTCGACCTGATCTACGGCACGCCGGGAGAATCGCCGGACGACCTGCGATCGTCCCTTGCCGCGGTGCTCGCGGCAGGCGTGGACCACGTGTCGGCGTACGCACTGATCGTCGAGCCAGGCACCGCCCTGGCCCGCCGGATCGCCCAAGGCGAACTGCCCGCACCGGACGACGACGTGCTCGCCACGGACTACGAACTCATCGACGACACCCTGACCGGCGCAGGTTTCGGCTGGTACGAGGTGTCCAACTGGGCGGTGTCCCCAGCGGCCCGGTGCCGGCACAACCTGGGCTACTGGCTCGGCGCCGACTGGTGGGGCATGGGCCCCGGCGCGCACAGCCACGTCGGCGGCGTGCGGTGGTGGAACGTCAAACACCCGGCCCGCTACGCGGCCACCCTCGCCGACGGCCATTCCCCGGCGGCCGGCCGGGAGGTGCTGACCGAGGCCGACCAGGCGATGGAGCGGGTCCTGCTGGAACTGCGCCTGGCCGACGGCCTGCCGGTGTCCGCACTGACCGACACCGCGACCGCGGAAGCGTCGGCCGCGGTCACCGACGGACTGCTCGACCCATCCGCACTGGCCGGCGGCCGGTGCGTACTGACCCGACGGGGCCGCCTGCTCGCGGACGCGGTGGTCCGCAGACTTACCTGATTCCGTACCACCGTTGGATTCGAACGGCGCGCGTTCCTTCTTGGCGACTTTATGGCGTGCCTCTCCGGGCGTGCGCGCTATCTCCTCGAACGCGCTGGTCGGCGACGTCTTGTCCGAAACGCCCTGTGCGGGCTTGCCAGACGCGGC
>DATBCR010000137.1:0-5530 GCA_036270375.1 Pseudonocardiaceae bacterium
GACTCGCGTGATCGCCAGCCGGCTGTGCCCGCCGTGCCGGCGGTGTCCGCGGCCGGCCACGGGTGGGCGCCCCGTGCAAGCGTGAGAGGGACTCGAATGCCCGACGCGACCTCCGCTACCCCTACCGTCGCGCTGCGTTACCAAGGCGGAGAGCTAGCACTTCCGATCAAACCGGCGACCGAGGGTTCCGCCGGCATCGAGGTCACCAAACTGCTGTCCACCACCGGCCTTGTCACGCTGGATCCCGGTTTCGCGAATACCGCGTCCTGTTCGTCCGAGATCACCTATATCGACGGCGACGCGGGCATTCTGCGCTATCGCGGATATCCCATTGAGCAACTGGCCGAACGGTCCAGTTTCATCGAGGTCAGCTATCTGCTGATCTACGGTGAACTGCCCACCGAGGAGCAGCTCGCGGAATTCACCTCGAAGATAAACCGGCACACCCTGCTGCACGAGGACCTCAAACGCTTCTTCGACGGTTTCCCGAGGGACGCGCACCCGATGCCCGTGCTGGCGTCCGCCGTGTCCGCGCTGTCCACGTACTACCAGGACAGCCTGAACCCGTTTGACGAGCCGAACGTGGAACTGTCCACCATCCGGCTGCTGGCCAAGGTGCCGACCCTGGCCGCCTACGCCTACAAGAAGTCCGTCGGCGCGCCGTTCCTCTACCCGGACAACTCCCTCGACCTTGTGCAGAACTTCCTGCGGATGACGTTCGGCCTGCCGGCCGAGCCGTACGAGATCGACCCGACCGTGGCGAAGGCGCTCGACCTGCTGTTCATCCTGCACGCCGACCACGAGCAGAACTGCTCCACGTCCACCGTGCGGCTGGTCGGCTCGTCCGAGGCGAACCTGTTCGCCAGCATCTGCGCCGGTATCTACGCGCTGTTCGGCCCGCTGCACGGCGGCGCCAACGCGGCGGTGCTGGACATGCTGCAGGCGATCCGCGCCGACGGCGGTCACGTCGACACGTTCGTCAACCGCGTGAAGAACAAGGAAGCCGGCGTGAAGCTGATGGGCTTCGGGCACCGGGTCTACAAGAACTACGATCCGAGGGCGAAGATCATCAAGCGCACCGCGGACGAGATCCTCGGCAAGCTCGGCGGCGACGACCACCTGCTGGACCTGGCCAAGCAGTTGGAGGAGCGGGCGCTGTCGGACGACTACTTCATCGAGCGCAAGCTCTACCCGAACGTCGACTTCTACACCGGTCTGATCTACCGCGCGATGGGCTTCCCGACCCGGATGTTCACGGTGCTGTTCGCGATCGGCCGGCTGCCCGGCTGGATCGCGCACTGGCGCGAGATGGTCAAGGACCCGGCAACCAAGATCGGGCGCCCGCGCCAGATCTACGTCGGCCCGCCTGAGCGCGACCTGCCGGCCAGCGAACGCTGAAACCCTGACGGCCCACCGGATTTCGGTGGGCCGTCCGCGTTTCTACCGGCCGAGCACCGATCGCCCGTAGCCGCGGCCGACGAGTCCGGCAAGCCCGGCGAGCACCAGCAGGGACAGCGCGATCGCCAGCAGCACCTGCCAGCCGGGCGCCACTCCGACCGCCATCCGAGCCGGCATCAGCACCGGCGCGAACGGCGGCAGCACGGACAGCGTGGCCTCGGCGGCACCGGCCGGATCGTTCGCCACCAGCACCGTGCCCACCGTGAACAGGACACACAGGCCGCCGCCGAGCCAGGCCAGCAGGCGTCGGTGTTCGGTGGCCCGGCCGGCCAGCCCCGCGCACGCGGTGCCGAAAAGGGCGAAGCCGAGCACGTACCAGAGCAGCCCGCCGACCACCGCGACCAGCACCGATCCCGGCACCGACACCACCCCGGCGATCAGCGCGATCAAGGCCCCGATCGCCCCGATCGCGGCCAGGTGCACGAAACCGGCCGCACCGAGCCCGACCAGCCCACCCGCCAGCAGCCGGCGCGGCCGCAACACGGTCAGCAGAACCTCAGCGGTGCCACGGCTTCGGTCCTCGGCCACCTGGCGCACCGCGAGCCCTGCGAACAGCGCCAACGACAGCGTGACCAACAACCCGGTCAGCACACCGACCGCGATCGCCTGCGGCCGGTTCGGGTCGGTGACATTGAGCTGGGTCAGGCTGATCTGCGCCTGGTCCACTCTGGACAGCACGTCCTGCGGCCGCACGCCCAACTGCGCGATCTGCGCGTCCAACACCTGTTGGCGGACAAGGCCGTTCAACGTGGTCCGCAGCTGCGGGTCGAGCTGGTTGTCCACGGTCACATGCAATGCCGCCCGCGCACCGGACACCAGCACGTCCAGGCGCCCGGCCCGAACGGCGGCCACGCCCTCGGCGACACTGTCCACCTGGCTGACCGCCACCGTGACACCCAGGCTCGCGGTCTCCTGCGGCAGCCCATCCGCGAGCGCGATCGCCTGCCCGGCCAGCCCGACCCGGATCGGCTTGACCGCGCCGAACACGAAAGCCTGCAACAGCAGGAAAACCACCAGCAGCACAAGAACAAGCACCGAACTGGCGAGTACCCGGCGTGACCACAGTCGGGCACGGAACTCCCGCCGCGCCACCACCAACACCGTCGCCCTCACCGCGCATCACCAGCCACGTCGAACAGTTCGCCAAGCGACCGTCGGAGCAGCGTGAACTCGCGCACCCGTCCGGTCGCCATCGCGGCGGCCAGCACCGCCTGGTCATCCGCCTCCGGCCCCAGTTCCAGCACGACCCGTGATCCGTCCACATCGACCATCCGACACCCAGGCACCGAATCGCCCCAATCGGGGTCCGCGTCCGGTGCGTCCACGCGCACCATCCGGGCGCGGTCGGCGGTCAGCTCGGTGACGGAACCGGCGGCAACCGTCTGTCCATTCCGGAGGATGCCGGCCCGGTCGCAGTACCGCTCGACCAGATCGAAATCGTTGCTGGAGAACAACACCGGCACCCCAGCCAGCGCCCGTTCCCGCAACACGTCGACCACGGTTTCGACGCCGGCCCGGTTCAGCCCAGCGAACGGCTCGTCCAGCACCAACAGCGTCGGGTCGGGCAACAGCGTGGCGATCAGCGCGACCAGTTGCCGTTCCTCGGCCGTCAGCGTGGCGATCCGCAGTTCCCGCAGCGCACGCCGACCGAAGCGGTCCAACCACATCTGCGCCCGACGGTGCGACTCGTTGGTGTCAAGGCCGTGCAGGGTGCCCCGGTACACGAGCTGGTCCGGCACCGTCATGTCCGGATGCAGCCCGCCGGCCGCCGGCTGGTAGCCGATCGCGGCCCGGGAGACCGGGTCGAACGGCAGCGACCGCCAACGCACCTGGCCGCCATCCGGGGCGAGAACGCCGGCACAGATCCGGAGCAACGTCGTCTTGCCCGCGCCCGCGCGGCCGGCGATGCCGAACAGTTCACCGGCCGTGGCGGCCAGGCTGGCCTCGTGCAACGCGATCACCGCGCCGAAGCGCTTGGAGATCCGGTCGATCTCCAGCACCGCGTCCGTCACGCTGCCTCCTCACCGACGGTCCGGTCGCAATCAGCATGGCCGGGACGACCGGCAACCTACGCCGGGATCAGCCAACATCGGCATAACGATTACGCCGACCCTGTGGAATTCCCGTGTTGTCGTCACCGGATCGTCGTCACTCTACGGCGTCACTGATCCAACAGCCCGGCCAGCGACCGCCGAACCAGATCTTCCACCAGCGGCTCGGCCGTGGCCCGGTCGGCCGGCACAAGTCCGATCCGGGTCCGCCGGTCCAGCACGTCGGCCGCGTCGAGTGCGCCCTCGTGCCGCACCGCCCAGACCACCTCGGCCGCCGTCACCCCGGTGCCGATCGTCACTGCGAGGTCCGGATCCAGCTCGGCCAGCGCCGCGACCCGCCCGGCTTCCGTGCCGTAGCGCGACACCAGCCGGCGAGGAGCGTCCATAACAGACAGATCACGTCGGCTTGCCGCGCCCACCAAGGGAATCCGCTTCGTCCTGGACGCGCCGACGCCCAACCGGGCGACCGCGGCGTCCACCGCGTCGGCCGCCATCCGTCGGTACGTGGTGAGTTTGCCGCCGACCACGGTCACCACGCCGTCCGACGACGTCAGCACGGCGTGGTGCCGGGACAGGTCGGCGCTGCGGGCGCCGCCTGGTCCCTCGACGAGCGGTCGCAGGCCGGCATACGCGCCGAGCACGTCGGCGCGCCGCAACGGCGTTGCCAGCACGGCGGAACCGACCGACAGCAGGAAGTCCACATCGGACTCGGGCACCGCCGGCACGTCCGGTATGGGGCCGTCCAGCGGTTCGTCGGTCAAGCCGAGGTACAGCCGGCCGTCGTCCTGCGGCAGCAGCAGCGCGAACCGGTTGGTCTCACCGGGTACCGGCACCGTGATCGCGGTGTCGCGGACACCGACGGATTCGGCCGACACGACGAGATGCGTGCCGAGCGACGGCCGCAACCGCACCGAGTCCACCAACTCGCCGGCCCAGACCCCGGCCGCGTTGATCACCGCACGTGCCCGGATCTCGAAGGTGTCGCCGGTAGTCTCGTCCCGAACGTCGACACCATGCCGATATAGCCGCAATGCCCGGGTCCTGGTCACTATGCGCGCCCCGAAACCGGCGGCCGTGCGGGCCAACGCGACCACCAGCCGAGCGTCGTCCACCAGTTGCCCGTCGAACGACAGCAGCCCGCCGCGCAGTCCCTGCCGCCGCAACCCAGGTGCCAGCGCGAGTGCTTCTGCGGCCGGGATCCGCCTCGGCGGTGGCAGCAGCGTGGACGGCGTGCCGGCCGCCCTGCGCAGCGCGTCCCCGGCCAGCAACCCCGCCATGGCCAAACCGGCGTTGCGGCCGGATACGGTGGGGTGCAACGGAATCAGCTGCGGCAACGGCCGGATCAGGTGTGGTGCGACAGCGGCCATGAGAGTGCCGCGCTCGGCCGCGCTCTCATAGGCTAGGCCGACATCGCCCTTGGCCAGGTAGCGCAGGCCGCCGTGCACCAGCTTGCTCGACCAGCGCGACGTGCCGAACGCGAGGTCGTGCGCCTCGACCAGGCAGACCGAGAGCCCACGCGACGCGGCGTCCAGCGCGGCACCGGCACCGGTGACCCCACCGCCGACCACCACGACGTCCACTCCGGCGCCACCGGCGAGTTCGGCCAGTTCCCGTGTGCGCCGCGAAGCGTTCAGCGACGTGCGGTCCATCATGCCGTCCGGTCCGGGCGCAGCCCGTGATCGAGGCTCGCGGCGAGTTCGGCGAGCAGGTCGTCGTCGGGCACGTCCGAGCCGGCCGGGCGGTGCGAGATCACGAAAGCCTGCACGGTGAGGAAGAACACCCGCGCCTGCGCGGTCACCGCGGCCGGGCGGATCGAGCCGTCCGCGTGGCCGGCGGTGAGCTGTTCGGTGATGAACTTCTCGGCCAGCCGTTGCGTGCCGCCGATCCGCTCCACCAGGTACGGCAACAACAGTTCGGCGTCCCGGTCCAGCACGCTCGTCAGCAGCGGGTCGCCGACCAGCCGGGTCGCCGCCCGCACGGCCGCGCCGACGAGCCGTTCCCGCGCGGTGCCCGCGATGTCG
>DATBCR010000138.1:0-1779 GCA_036270375.1 Pseudonocardiaceae bacterium
GAATGTCCGACTTCCGGGGCCATCGACGTGCGCGGCTGTCATACCCCGGTCTGACCGACACTCAGGGTCGCCCAAGGGATGACCCCTTCTTACCGGTGTCTTACGCCCGGCCCAACTGACCTGCCCAGTGCCCTTCCACCAGCTATAACTTTCGTTATAACGCTCGTTCTAGAGGAAGGGTCGTAATGTTCACGAACGCTGCTGCTGCTCGCCGCAGCCGCCGTGGCATTTGGTGTCGCCGCGATTCCCGCGGCCGGTGCCGCCGGCACGGTCACCGCGGCGACCGTGCCGAAACTCGACTGCGCCGCACTGCCGTCGCTGGACCTCACGTCGGTGCCGGACGCGCCGAGCCGCATCCAGTCGGCCACCGCCGTCACCGTCGCCGGAATCGGCTACTGCCAGGTCCGGGGCTATATCGCACCACAGACCCAGTTCCAGCTCATGCTGCCGCTCGCGACATGGCGCGGGCAGTACCTCCAGGTCGGCTGCGGCGGCCTGTGCGGTGACGTGCCGACGGCCGGTGCCAACCCAGCGCCACCGCTGTCCGCGGGGTGCGCACCGGTCGCCGACGGCGAACTGGCCATCGCGTCGGACAACGAGGGACACATCGGCACAAGCCGGCTGGACGGCTTGTGGGGCAAGGACGATCCGGAGTTGCGCGCGGTGTTCGGCCATCTCTCCGAACACAGCCTCGCGCAACTGTCGAAGGCGATCATCGGCGATTACTACGGCGCGCCGCCCACGTTCTCGTACTTCGACGGCTGCTCGGACGGCGGCCGCGAAGCGCTGATCGAGGCGCAGCGGTACCCAGCCGACTTCAACGGCGTCCTCGCCGGGTCACCGGTCCTGGACGCCACCGACTTCGGCGGCGAACTGGAGACCTGGGTCTACCGGTCCAACACCGACGCCACCGGCCGGCAGATCCTCGGCACGGCGAAGCTGCCCGCGCTGCACGCCGCCGTGCTGGCCGCATGCGCCGGGCCGGACGGGCTCGTCGACGACCCCCGGACCTGCGGGTTCGATCCGGCGAGCATCCAGTGCGCCGCCGGCACCGACACCCCGTCCTGCCTCACGCCGGCCGAAATCGGTGTGGTGGACCGGTTCTACTCGGGTCCGCTGGACGCGCACGGCCGCAACCTCTACCCCGGCGGCCTGCCGTACGGGTCGGAACTGGCGTGGGCCGGCTGGGACGTCGCGCCGAACGGAAACACGCTGAGCACCATGGCCGCGCAGTTCGCGGTCAACACCCTCAAGTACCTCGCGTACCGGGTGAACCCGCCGGACTCGTTCCGGTTGACGGACTTCCGGTTCACCGACGCCGAATACGTTCGCCTGCAACAGCTCGCGCACGTCTACAACTCGACCGATCCCGATCTCACCGCGTTCCGCGCGCACGGCGGCAAGATCATCCTGTATCACGGCTGGGCGGACCAGGCCGTGCCACCGTTCGGCACGGTCGCGTACTACCGCACGATGGCGGACGCGACCCCCGGCTACCGCTCGTTCGCCCGGCTCTACATGATTCCCGCGCAGTACCACTGCCTTGCCGGCGGCGATCCGCAGGTCACCGGTGACCTGCTCAGCCCGCTGATGGCGTGGGTCCAGGGCGGCGCGGCGCCGTCGACGGTGAGATTTCCGGCTGTGACAACGGGTTCCCAGGTCGCAGTGGCGCCGCTCGACCCGTACCGGCAGGTCACCGGATCGGGTCGGAACGCGAACTACGACTGGATCGGGCACTTCAGCTGACAGCGGACAACTGATCATGGACCGCCGTGCGCG
>DATBCR010000139.1:0-2672 GCA_036270375.1 Pseudonocardiaceae bacterium
CGCGCCGCGGCTCGGTTCCTGGCACAGGCCGGTGCCGGTCACCCAGAACACGCCGGATTCCTTGATGGCGGCCAGATCCAGCTCGTCGGTCGCGATGTCCAGGTCGGGTGCCTTGGGGTTGCGGTAGAAGTAGATGGGGAAGTGGTCCGGCGGGAAGATCTCGCAGAACGTCACCGGGGTCGGCAGGCTCGGCACGGCGGTCACGTACCGGTCGTCCACGCCGAAGCGGCGCAGCGCGTCGTGCAGGAACTCGCCGAACGGGTCCGGGCCGGTGCGGGTGATCACCGCGGTGCGCCGGCCGTAGCGGGCGGCGGCCACCGCCACGTTCGTCGCGCTGCCGCCGAGGTACTTGCCGAACGTGGTCACCTCGCGCAGCGACACGCCGGTCTGGAGTGGATAGACGTCCACCCCGATCCGGCCCATGGTGATCACGTCGAAACTCATGCCAGTGCCCGGACGAAGTCGAGGCTGGCGCGGACGTCGTCGATCGGGCCGTGGCCGGTGGGTGGCTCCTCGGTCAGCACGGCGTCCTGCTCCAGGACGTACCAACCGGTGTAGCCGGCGGCCTCCAGCGTGGTGATGATGGCCGCGATGTTGGCGTCGCCATGGCCGAGCGGGCGGTACATGCCGGCGGCGACAGCGGCCGAGTAGGCGATCTCGCCGGCACGCACCCGGGCCGCCATCGCCGCGTCGACGTCCTTGAGGTGGGTGTGTGCGATTCGGTCCGGGACCTCGGCGGCCAGTTTCGCCGGGTCGCCGCCGCCGATCATCAGGTGGCCGGTGTCCAGGCAGAGCGGGATCGTGGCGCCGTCCAGCACCCGTGCCACGTCCTCGGCGCGCTCCACGACGGTGCCCACGTGCGGATGCAGGGTCGCCGTGATGCCGCGCTTGGCGGCCACTTCGCGAATTCTGTCTACATTGGACAGAAGCCGTCGCCACGCGTCCGTGTCCAGTTCGACGCGCTGGTCGTAGCCGGTGGCACCGGTGTCGGCGGCCAGCACGAGGGTGGTCGCGCCCGATGCGGTGAAGGCGTCCAGGGCTGGTGTCACGGCCGCGATCGGGTCGGTGTTCGCGTCGTGCAGTACGACCGGCACGAAGCCGCCGACCGCGACCAGCCCATGGCCCGCGAGCAGTGCGGCTTTCGCGTGCGGCGCGTCGGGCAGGAAGCCGTCCGGGCCGAATTCCGTTGCCACCAGGCCGAGAGTGCGCATCTCGGTGAGCACGCGGTCCGGCCCGAGTTGGTGGCCCCAGCCGGGCACCTCGCAGACACCCCAGGAGATCGGCGCTCCGGCGACCCGGTCGAGCAGCATGACGGGTGGTCCTCCCGCGGTCGGTGGTAGACGGATTTGACCAGCATGTTAACTACATGTCAACCGTTTGTTCTGACATACTGTCATCAGCTCGCCTGCATGTTCAAGGGAAGGGAGCGACCCGGTGGCCTTCTCGCCCGCGTCGATCACGGTGGACCGCAGCAGTCCGGTCCCGCTGTACTACCAGGTGGCGCAGGTGCTCGAACAGGCGATCGAGGCCGGTGACCTGGTGCCCGGCCAGCGGTTGGACAACGAGATCGCGCTCGCCGAGAGCCTCGGCCTTTCCCGGCCGACCATGCGCCGGGCCATCCAGTACCTGGTCGACCGAGGGCTGCTGGTCCGCAAGCGGGGCGTCGGCACGCAGGTGGTGCACCGGGCGGTGCGCAGGCCGATCGAGTTGACCAGCCTGTACGACGACCTGGCGAGCGAGGGCCGCAGCCCGCGCACGGATGTGTTGCGGCTGGAGGAGATTCCGGCGTCGGACACGGTCGCGCACGAGTTGAACGTGCCAGAGGGGACGCCGGTGCTGGCGCTGGAACGCATTCGGTACGCCGATGACGAACCGCTGGCTCTCCTGCGCAACTACCTGCCGGCGGATCTGGTCCCGCTGACCGAGGCCGGGCTGTGCACTACCGGTCTGTACCAGACGATGCGGGCGGCGGGTGTCCGGCTGCACCTGGCGTCACAGGTGATCGGCGCGCGGGCGGCGACCGGTGGTGAGGCGAAGATGCTGGCCGAACCGAGGGGCGCGTCGCTGTTGACCATGCGGCGCACCGCTTACGACGAGACCGGGCGGGTCGTCGAGTACGGCGACCACATCTACCGGGCCTCGGTGTACTCGTTCGAGTTCGTCCTCGTCAGCCGGTGACGGTGGAGCGCTGCATTGATTAGAGCGCTCTAACGGCGTAGCGTCCGGCCGGTGACGAGGCCGACCATGGAGGACGTCGCGGCGCGGGCCGGGGTGTCGCGAGCCTTGGTGTCGTTGGTGATGCGTGGGTCGCCGAAGGTGAGCGACCAGCGTCGCGGGGCGGTGCTGGCGGCGGCGGCCGAACTCGGCTACTCGCCGCACGCGATGGCCCGGTCACTCGCGAGCCGCACGTCGACGGTGCTCGGTGTGCTGGTGTCGGACCTGCGCAACGCGTTCTTCGCCGAGGTGATCGACGGGCTGGACGCGACGGCGCGGGACGAGGGTTTCGAGCTGATCATCAACACCGGCGGGCGCAGCGCGGTTCGGGAGGCGCGGGCGGTGCGCAGCCTGTTGTCGTTTCGGCCGGCCGGACTTGCCTTGCTCAGTCCGGTGCTGTCGGCCGCCGCCATCACGTCGGCGGCGGGGCAGTGTCCGGTTGTGCTGGTGTCCAGGGC
>DATBCR010000140.1:0-3208 GCA_036270375.1 Pseudonocardiaceae bacterium
CTGGCAGGAGACCGCACGCTCGGCCAACCGCAGCGGCTACCGAACCCGCCCGGTGCCGGACGGTCCGCGCCCGGTCCGCCCGGTACCGGCCGACCAGGAGACACTGGCCCTGGAATCCAGCCCCCCACCCGCACCGGCCGACCCCCCCAAACCCAAACTAACGGCCGTACCGACACAGCCGCCCACGGGCCGCCCACGACAGAGCGGCGGCAAGAAGAACGGCCAGAAACGCAACCCGGCCGCGAAGTCCAACCGCCAGGGCGGCGGCAAGTCCGACGGCCCGGCCAGCCAGCCATCCAAGCTATGATGATCCAAGGCGACGCGATCCGAGCCCGAGTCCGAAGAGGACTACAGACCCAGGCGACACGATCGGGGGAACCTCCGCGAAACGGGGCGTTTTCCGGAACTTTGAGCGATTCCCATTCGTTGCGCTTAAGTAGTAGGAAGGGCGCGGGGGGCGGCGCGGGTGCATCGCCGAGCGAGGCTGCCGCCTGCCCGCACGAGCTAGGCTGCCGCATGCTTGCGACGATGCGGGAGGCCAAGTCATGACGGTGACGGTGATCGGGGTCGACGGGGCGACCTTGCCGCCGAGCGGTGCCGAACTGATCGCGCGAGCGCACCTGGTGGTCGGCGGCCGTCGGCACCTGGAGCGACATGCGTCCGGCGCCCGGAAGACGGTCGAACTCGGTCCGCTTGACGAGGCGATCCGGCTGTTACCGGGCTATGCCGGGGACAAGGCCGCCGATCACGCCGTCGTGCTGGCGTCCGGTGATCCCGGCTTCTTCGGCATTGTGCGGGCGTTGCGCGCGGCCGCGATCCAGGTCGCCGTGCTGCCCGCGTTGTCCAGCGTGCAGCGGATCGCGGCCATGGTCGGCCGACCGTGGGACGACGTCGCAGTCGTCAGCGCGCATGGCCGTGCGCTCGGTCCCGCGTTGAACCTCTGCCGGACGCACCGCGCGGTCGCCGTGCTGACCGGTCCCGGCGCCGGACCGGCCGAGCTGGGTGCCGGGCTGCGTGGCTGGCGGCGGAATCTGGCGGTGGCCGAGGATCTCGGCGGCCCGGCCGAGAGATTGTCCGTTGTGGAGGCAACGGCCGCCGCGGACCGGCCGTGGCGCGAGCCGAATGTCGTGCTGTGCCTGCCCGAATCGGACCCGGTGGCGGAGCCGGTGTGGCTCGCCGGCGGGACCGTGGCGCCGCACGGTTGGGCCCTGGCCGACGACGAGTTCGCGCACCGGGACGGCATGGTCACCAAATCGGAGGTGCGTGCGCTGGTGCTGGCCCGGTTGGCGCCCCGGCCGGGCACCCTGGTCTGGGACGTCGGCGCCGGTTCGGGTGCGGTCGGCGTCGAGTGCGGGCGGCTCGGTGCGGCGGTGATCGCGGTGGAGCGGGATCCGGGCCAGTGCGTGCGGATCGTGGCCAACGCGGCTCGCCACGGCGTGGACGTCCGGCTGGAGGACACCGCGGCGCCTGACGCGCTCAAGGGCCTGCCGAGGCCGGACGCGATCTTCGTCGGCGGTGGCGGGCCGAACGTGGTGCGCGCCTGCGCCGATGCCGGTGCGGACCGGATCGTGGTCGCGCTGGCGTCGCTGGACCGGGTCGCGCTGAGCCGGGATGCGTTGCGCGCCGGCGGTTATCGGGTGGACGGCTGCCAGCTCACCGCCGCCCGGCTGGCCGACCTGCCGAACGGCACCAGCCGGTTGACCGGCGCCAATCCGGTGCTCGTGCTGTGGGGAATCCGGTGATCGGACGGCGTGCGGTCGGGAACCGGGTGATCGGACGGCGTGCCTCGGGGAATCCGGTGATCGGGCTGTTCGCGGTGACCGTGGCCGGCCGGCGCGCGGCGGCCGATCTCGCCGTCGGGCTCGGGCCGGACGCCGTGATCATGGACGGCGCGATCGGACCGGCGCTGCGGCGCAGCTGGCCAGATCTGGACGCCGCCGTGTTCTTCCTTGCCACCGGGGCGACCGTGCGGTTGATCGCGCCGCTGTTGGTGGACAAGGCGACCGATCCCGGGATCGTGTGCGTCGACGAGGCGCGCCGGTTCGCGGTCGCACTGGTCGGTGGCCACGGTGGCGGGGCGAACACGCTTGCCGAACGGGTCGCCGATGTGTTGGGTTGCACGCCGGTCGTGACCACTGCGTCCGACTCGACCGGCACCACGCCGCTGGACGAGGTCGTTGCCCTGCTGGACGCATCCGTTGACGGCGACCTCGCGGCGTGCGGCGTGGCTGTCCTGGATGGTGCGCCGGTTCGCCTTGAGGATCCGCTGGGCTTCCCGTTGCCTGCCTTGCCTGGCAACGTTTCCGCGGACGCTGTCGATCCACAGTGGACAGTTCTGGTCGACGACCGGTTGCGCGAGCCGGACGAGAAGACGCTGCGGCTGATTCCGCACACCCTCGTCGTCGGCATCGGCTCGGCGCGTGGCGTGTCGACCGACGCCGTGAACGCCGCCATCGCCCGCCTGGAAACCGCGCACGGCTTCGATCTGCGTGCCGTCCGGGCCTTCGCCACGGTGGACCGCAAGGCTGACGAAGCGGGCATCCGGCACGCCGTGGCCGACTGGGCTTTCTGGCACTGGCGGGACGAACCGGTGCTGCGCGTCTACCCCGCCGACACCCTGGCGACCGTCGACGTGCCCAATCCGAGCGACGTTGTACTCGCCGAGCTGGGCACCGCGAGTGTCGCCGAGGCCGCCGCGCTGTATGCGGCCGGCGAGCTGGCCGACGGTGGTTCCGTCGAGCTGGTGGTGCCGAAGATCAAGGCGGGCAACGTAACCGTGGCCGCGGCGCGGATCCGGCCGCGCGGCCGGCTGGCGGTAATCGGCCTCGGACCGGGCGCGGGCGACCTGCGCACCCCAAGGGCCGAGGCCGAGTTGCGCCGAGCCTCGGTGGTGGTGGGCCTCGACTCCTACGTCGATCAGGTCCGGCCGTTGTTGCGGCCGGGCACGGAAGTGCGGGCCAGCGGTCTTGGCGCCGAGGAGGCGCGGGCCGGCGAGGCGGTCGAGTTGGCCGCGTCCGGTCGGGCGGTGGCGCTGATCGGCTCCGGTGACGCCGGGGTCTACGCGATGGCCAGCCCGGCGCTCGAACAGTGCCCGGCCGAGGTCGAAGTGGTCGGGGTGCCCGGCGTGACGGCGGCGCTGGCCGCCTCGGCGCTGCTCGGTGCGCCGCTCGGCCACGACCACGCGCTGATCAGCCTGTCCGACCTGCAC
>DATBCR010000141.1:0-2945 GCA_036270375.1 Pseudonocardiaceae bacterium
CACCCTCACCGGCGATCAAATTCCCCGCCGGGACACGGACATCGGTGAACACGACCTCGCCGTGACCGCCGTGCGGGCCGTCGGTGTACCCGAACACGTGCACCGCGCGCTGCACGTCGACACCCGGCGTGTCCTTGGGCACCAGGATCATGGACTGCTGGCGGTGCCGCTACGCCGCCGGATCGGTCTTGCCCATCACGATCAGCACCTGGCAGTTCGGGTTCAACACCCCCGACGACCACCACTTTCGGCCGTTGATCACGTAGTCCGGGCCGTCACGTTCGATGCGGGTGGTGATGTTCGTGGCGTCCGACGACGCCACCTCCGGCTCCGTCATGCAGAACGCGGACCGGATCGTGCCCTCCAGCAACGGTTTGAGCCACCGGGCCTGCTGCTCCGGCGACCCGAACATGGTGAGCACCTCCATGTTCCCGGTGTCCGGCGCGGCACAGTTGATCGCCTCCGGCGCCAACGCGGGACTGTGCCCCGTGATCTCGGCCAGCGGCGCGTACTGCAGGTTCGTCAGCCCCGCGCCGTGCTCGCCGGGCAGGAACAGGTTCCACAGGCCACGGCGGCGGGCCTCGGCCTTCAGGTCCTCCACCACCGGGGTCCGTGCCCACGGGTCGATTGCCTCCGCGACCTGCCGCGCGTGCACCGCCTCGGCCGGGAACACGAATTCGTCCATGAACGCCTGCAGTTCGGTGCGCAACCGCTCGGTGCGCTCGTCGTATGCGAAGTCCATCACATGCTCTCTTCTCCGGCCAGTGCGGCGAGCCCGCCGCGAACCAGGTTCGGCACCATCTCGCCGATCCGGTCGAAACCGGCGCCGACGGTCTTGCCCTGCGTGAATCGGTAGTGAATGCCCTCAAGCACCACGGCCAGCTTGAAACCGGCCAGGCCGACGTACCAGTCCAAATTGGACACGTCCGTGCCGGTGCGCTCGGCGTAGCGGGCGATCAGCTCAGCGGTCGGCGGGAACCCCGGTGCGCTGATCACGCCGCCGCTGATCACGTCGTCCGCGCGGGACCGGTCGCGGTTGTTGTACACCACGAACAAACCCATGTCCGCCAACGGATCCCCGAGCGTGGCCATCTCCCAGTCCAGCACCGCGGTGATGTCGGCGCGGTCCGGGTCGACCAGGACGTTGTCCAGCCGGTAGTCGCCGTGGATCAGCGAGGACCGCGCCGACACCGGCACCGACGCGGCCAGCTTGTCGTGCAGTTCGTCGATCCCTTCGACGTCGCGGCTGCGGGACGCGTCGAGCTGCTTGCGCCACCGCGCCACCTGCCGCGCCAGATACCCGTCCGGGCGGCCGAAATCGCTCAGGCCGACGCTGTCCGGGTCCACGGTGTGCAGTTCGGCGAGCACGTCGATGAGCCGTTCACCGAGCGCCCGGCACGTTTCGGGACCGAGTTCCTCGGTCTGGGTGCGGTTGCGCAGCACCACGCCCGGCACGTGTTCCATCAGGTAGAACGGCGCGCCCAACGGTTCCGGGTCGGTGCACAGGTGGATCGTGGCCGGCACCGGCACCGTGGTCTTCGCCAGCGCCGACAGCACCCGGAACTCGCGGGCCATGTCGTGCGCGGTGCTCAGCACGTGCCCCAGTGGCGGGCGGCGCAGCACCCACCTGTCGGTGCCGTCGGTGAGGTAGTAGGTGAGGTTGGAACGGCCGCCGGTGACCAGTTCCGCGCTCAACGGTCCGGCCGCCAGCCCCGGCGCCGCCGACGCGAGATACCCGGCGAGCCGGTCGAGGTCCACCCCGGGCAGTTCGGTCACGACACCACCTCGCTGGCGCTCGGCGGTCCCGCGACCGGCGGTGCTGTGTCTTCTGGTTCCCTCGCAGGCTCGGTCACGCGGTCACGTCCTCGCTGGCCGACAGGCCAGGTATCAGGGCCCGCAGCGCGGCGCGGGTCGTGCCGGCGTCGCGGTGGCGCACCGCGTGCATGCCCAACTCGATCGCGGCCGACACGTTGATGGGGGCGTCGTCCACGAACACGCAACGCTCCGCCGGCACGGCTAGCTTGTCCAGGATCAACCCGAAGATCACCGGATCGGGCTTGCGCAACCCCACCTCGCCGCTGATCACCACGGCATCGAAGATCGTCGCCAGATCGTGCGGATAGTGGTTGCCCCAACTGTTGGACAGCAACCCCACCGCAAGGCCCGCCGCGCGCAGGTCCGCGACAAGGTCGAACATGGCGTCGTCGACCCGCATCCCCGCGAACAGCCGGTCCAGCAACCCGGCCGCCACCACCGGCGAGCCGTCCTCCGTGACAAGGCGCCGCGCGAACACCCGCTCGAAGTCCGGGCCGGGCAGCTCACCGGTCTCCAACCGGTGCACCGGACTACCGGGTGGCGCGTCCCGCCCCAGCCAGTCCCGCATCGCGGCGGCGAAACTGTCCGGCGTGATCCGGTCCGCCGCCAGCCACGCCCCCGTGGACACCCGCAACGGCGTCGTCAGCACACCGCCGTAGTCGAACACCACCGCGTCGATCGCACCTTCCACCACAGCCACGGATAGTACCGACCGGTCGGTATGTGCACAACGCTGCATGACGCGGAGAGCGGAATCGCTCAAAGCGCAATCGCCGCCACCGTGCCGTCGGCGCGGGCAGACTGGCCGGCATGGATCTTGGATTCCGCGGCGAGGTCGCCGACCTCTACCACCGCTACCGGCGCGGCTACCCGCCGGCGGTGATCGACGCGCTGGTACGCGCGTTCGAACTGACCTCGGCGGACGTCGTGGTCGACCTCGGGTGCGGCACCGGGCAACTCGCCGTGCCGATGGCCGCCCGGGTCCGCGCGGTCGCCGGTATCGACCCGGAACCGGACATGCTCGCCCGCGCCCGACGGGCCGCGGCAGAGGACGGCGCGACCAACACGAGTTGGCTGATCGGCGGCGACACCGACATGGCGGCGCTGGGCGCGCTGCTCGGCGAGAAGTC
>DATBCR010000142.1:0-8003 GCA_036270375.1 Pseudonocardiaceae bacterium
CGGACGCCGGTGACCATCTCGGGCTCCCGGGTGGCCAGGCGCCGGCCGCTCGTGGTGTGGAGCCTGATCCTGGTCAACACCGTGGTGTTCGTGATCACCGCGGTCCAGGCGCAGAACGTGACGAACCTGATCAACTCGCCATTGTTCGAGCAGTGGGCGCTGTTTCCGATCGCGACCCGCAACGGCTACTGGTGGCAGTTGGTCACGGCGGGTTTCCTGCACGCCAATCCGATCCACATCGCGATGAACATGATCGCCCTGTGGGTGATCGGCCGGGAGATGGAGCGGGTGCTCGGCCCGGCCCGGTTCGCCGCGGTCTACCTGGTCGGCCTGTTCGGCGGCGATGTCGCGGTGTTCCTGTTCGGCCAGGTCAACGGGTTGACCGTGGGGGCGTCGGGTGCGGTGTTCGCGCTGATGGGCGGCCTGCTGGTGGTGGTCTACCGGCTCAAGGTGAATCCGAGCCAGGTGATCGGCCTGATCGTGGTCAATCTCGTGATCAGCGTCGCCATCCCTGGGATCTCGCTGCTCGGTCACGTCGGCGGGCTGATCACGGGTGCCGTCCTCACCGCCGGGCTGATCTACCTGCCGGCCGAGCGCCGGCGACTGTGGCAGGCGGGGGCGGTCGTCGTGCTGCTGGTTGTGCTGGTGGGGCTCGTGCTGATCCGGTTCACGCAGATCCCGGTGTTCGTCTGAACCGCTAGTTCCAGTACGCGCGCAGGACGGCGGCCACCTGGGCCGGTTCGGTGCCCAGGTCGAGCCAGCCGAGCACGACGAGGCTGCCTTCTCCGGTGTCGCTGTCGTCGCCGTCCAGTTCCAGCAGGGACACCTGGCGGCCGAACCGGCGGGTCGTCGACACGCTGATCCGTACCGTGCCCCACCGCCAGTGCTGGCGGCCGCCGAGTCGTCGGATCTCGATGCCGTTGGCGTCCGCGGCCAGCCGGGGCCGGGCCACCGTGCCGAACAGCGCGTACAGCAGCAGCCCGATGGTTGCCAGCGCGGCCAGGATCCGGCCGGCCGGGTCGGTGCCGAACACCGTCCACGCGATGGCGGCCGCGGCGAGCACCCATGCCATGCCGACCAACGCCGGCGGTGCGGCCCACGCGTGCGGTTCGGACGACCCAGGTGTGTCCATAACCCAATTCTGGCCCACGGAAGGTGATCATCGGCCACTCGGGGGACGCGACTGGTGCGTGATCAACCGTCTCACTAGGCTGCCGATGCCTTGACACCTCTCCAGGAGTTGTGATGCCGGCCGAATATCTGAGCTGGGTGCCCGCGGATGTCGACCTCAGCAAACCGAATGCGGCTCGGGTCTATGACTACATTCTCGGTGGCGCCAACAACTTCGAAGTGGACCGCGAGTTCGCCAAACGGTTGCAGGTGCTGCTGCCGGACGCGCAGGCGCTGGCCCAGGAGAACCGGGGATTCCTGCGTCGGTCGGTGGCCTTCCTTGCCGAACAGGGTGTCCGGCAGTTCATCGACCTCGGGTCCGGCATCCCGACCGTCGGCAACACGCACGAGGTGGCGCAGCGCACCGATCCGGGCGCTCGGGTGGTCTACGTGGACAACGAGCCGGTGGCCGTCGCGCACAGCGAGTTGATCCTGCAGGACAACGAGAACGCCGGCATTCTGCGGGCGGATGTCCGTGATGTGGACAGCGTGCTCGATCACGACGTGACGCGGCGGCTGATCGATTTCGACCAGCCGGTCGCGGTGCTGATGTTCGCCATTGTGCATTTCGTGACGGATGACCAGGACCCGTACCGGCTGGTGGCCAGTTATCGGGACGCCACATTCCCGGGCAGTTATTTGGCTGTGAGTCATGTCACCAGTGACGGGCGGCCAGAGATCGCCGATGTGACGGCCGAGTACCAGCGTTCGACGAGCCCCCTGACCGAGCGGAGCCGAACCGACGTGACCCGGCTGTTCGACGGATACGAGCTGGTGTCGCCCGGTCTGGTGTTCACCCGGGAGTGGCGGCCGGAGATCGAGTTGGAGTACAGCCTGCCCTCGCCCCTGTACGGCGGCGTGGGCCTGCGGATCTGAATCGTGCAGGTCACCCACTCGTGCAATCTTGCACAAAGTTGTCCACAGGAGTTGTCCCCACTGGGGATGACTTACAGCTGTGTCGTTTGGTGACGGTCGGATGAACGCCGGTCAACGGACGGGGGTACGGCACGGCCCGGACGGGCGAACTCGCCCGGGCCGGACAATTCCGGCGTAACAGCTGGTCAGCGCCAGCGCATGGTCATCAGCAGGCCACCGATCATCAACGCGAAGCCGATGGCGAAGTTCCACGAGCCGAGCCCGTTCATGAAGGGGATCTTGTCCGCGGCGATGTACGTGACCACCAGCCAGGCCAACCCGATCACCATCATGCCGAGCATCACGACGATGTAGATCGGGTGCGACGGGCCGGCCATCCTGGCCCGCACCGGGGTACGACGGTCGGCCGGTGCTGTGTACACGGCCTTCTTGCGGACCTTGGACTTCGGCATGTTGTCCTCGCCTGGTGGAACACGGGTGCCCGGCTGTGGTCGGGCGCTTACGCGTACGGTGGGATGGCGGCCGCAGCGCAACCACCTCCGGGTGAACACGTTAACGTAACCGAGGAGCACCGCGAACAACGACCGGACTTCAACTCGGCCAAACCTGTTCACGGTCATCCTTGACCAGTCGATTCGGAACGCGGTCCGTCCAGGTAGCGCACGGTTCGGAGGTTCGAGGGTGAGTCAACAGCCACCGCCCCCACCAGGGTGGGGTGGTCCGTGGCCATCGCAGGGACCCCAGCGGCGACCACGGCCCCAGCCGGGATCGCAGCGGCCGGCGGGCCCGTCCGGGTCGCACGGGCCACGCAAGCTGCCGTCACCGAGGGTGGACCGGCCGACCGAGTTCATTCCCCGGCCGGATGAGACCGAATACATCCACCGGGTGGAGCCCGACTATCCGACGACGGATCCGGACGACTACAGCGCCCGGCGCGGCAGTTTCGACGGCTTGGGCGGCAATGGCGTTAACGGCATGAACGGCCGCGGTCGCGACTTCGACGACACGGTGGTCGGCGCCAACGACCTGACCATGGTGCACCCGCTGGACACGAGCCTGCTCACCGCGAACCGGATGGCCCACGTGGACCAGCCGGACGACCGCCCACCAGTGCGGGTGAAGGACACCGGCCGAACCGCGCTGCGCGTCATCGGCGAGGTGCTGATCACGCTCGGCATGGTGGTGCTGCTGTTCGTGGTCTACGAGGTGTACATCACCAACATCTTCTCCGCGCAGAAGCAGGCCAACGCGACGTCCGCGCTGGACAAGGAGTGGGGCTCGGACACCGTCACCGGCGGTGCCGGCCCACAGCGGTCCAACCACTTCGCCGTCGCCGACGGCCACGGCATCGCCAAGCTCTACATCCCGGCCCTGGGCCACGACTTCCACTTCACCGTCATCGAGGGCATCACCCCGGACGACCTGGCGATCGGCCCCGGCCACTACCCGGGTAGCGCGCTGCCGGGCCAGCCGGGCGACTTCGCGGTCGCCGGCCACCGGGTCGGTATGGGCGCCCCGTTCGACGATCTCGGCCTCGTGCAGTCCTGCGATGCCATCGTGATCGAGACCCAGAGCGACTGGTACGTCTACCGGACGCTGCCGATGAGCGGCGAGGTGGCCGGCTGGGCGGGCGGCAAGGGCCTGACGAACCACTGCGCGGGCCCGAACGGCGATGGCAAGGTCCAACCGCTGACCGGTCTCTACACCAAGACCGTCGGCCAGGAGATCGTGCTGCCAAGCGAGGGCGACGTGGTGGCCCCGGTGCCGCACCACCCGAACGCGCAACTGTCCGCGGGCCAGGAGGTCTCGCTGCTCACGCTGACCACGTGCAACCCGAAGTTCTCCGCGGCACAGCGGATGATCGTGCACGCCGTGCTGGTGAAGGACTGGCAGAAGGACCCGGCCAACGCGAACCAGACGCCTCCGGAGCTGAAGGAGACGAGCTGAATGTACGGGTGGATCTGGCGGCATCTGCCCGGCCCGGTCGCGGTCCGCGTCACACTGGCCGTGGTGCTGGCGTGCGGGGTGGTGGCGCTGCTGTTCTTCGTGGTCTTCCCGTGGATCGACCCACTGCTGCCATTCAATGACGTGACCGCCGGCGGGTAGCGGCCATTACGCTGCTCGTTATGCGCGTTCTCGTGGTCGACAACTACGACAGCTTCGTCTACAACCTGGTCCAGTATCTGGCCCAACTGGGCGTCGAGTCCCGGGTGCTGCGGAACGACGCGCCCGAGTTGGACGCGCCGGCCCTGGACGGTGAGCTGGCCGAGGTGGGCGGTGTGCTGGTCAGTCCCGGCCCCGGCACGCCGGAACGGGCCGGCTTCAGCATCGACGTGATCCGGGCCTGTGCGGCGCGGCGGTTGCCGGTGCTCGGTGTGTGCCTCGGTCACCAGGCCATCGGTGCGGCGTGGGGTGCGGTGATCGAACGAGCACCGGAACTGTTGCACGGCAAGACGAGTCAGGTGCGGCACTCAGGTGATGGCGTGCTGGTCGGGTTGCCGGACCCGTTCACCGCGACCCGGTACCACTCGCTGACCGTCCGGCCGGACAGCATCCCGGCCGACTTCGAGGTGACCGGGCGTACGGACAGCGGCATCGTGATGGCCATGCGGCACCGCGCACTGCCGGTGGAGGGCGTGCAGTTCCACCCGGAGTCCGTGCTCACCGACTCCGGCCACCGGATGCTGGCCAACTGGCTCGCGGTCGCCGGCCACGCGGTGCCCGAGGCGCTGGTGGCCGACCTGGAAAGCCAGATGCGCACCCTCGCGGACGCGGCCAGGGTCTGAACGAAACCCTGGCCGCCGCGAAACACTACGTCGTCGGGCCGCCGGGTAGCTGACCGACCGTGATGGTCACCGTCTGGCCCTTGGTGATCTGGCCGGGACTCGGGCTCTGGGTGAGGATCCTGCCGGCTTGGGCGGGATCGACGACGGTCACGTTGGTGACCTGGAACGTACCGGTCCAGCCGTTCCCGGCCAGCATGTTCTGCGCGTCTTGTTGGGTCTTCCCGCGCAGGTCGGGCAGGTTGATCTGGGCCTGGCTGCCGTCGGACACGATGAGCGTGACCGTGGTGCCCGGCGCGACCTGGGTGCCCGCCTCCGGGTTCATGTCCACGACGGTGTTGGCCGCCGCCGCGTTGGCCGTGGTCTGCTTCTTCACCACGAAACCCTTGCCGACCAGGTCCGCCTTGGCGGCGTCGTACATCTGTCCGCGTTCGTCCGGCACGCCGACGTTGGCCGGCTGCGCGCCGATCACGATCGTCACCTGGCTGTTGGGTGCCGCGCTGGCGTTGGCCGCAGGCGTCTGCGAGATCACCTTGCCGACCTGGGTCGGGTCGGTGACCGGCTGGGTCTGCGGGCTCGGCGCGAGTTGCAGGCCCGCCTTGGTGATCGCGGTCTGCGCGTCCGCCGGGCTGAGCCCGACCACGTTCGGCACCGGCACCTGCGGTGGTGCCTGGCCGATCATGAGTGTCAGCTGGGTGCCGGGCGGCACACTCTTCCCGCTGGCCGGGTCCTGCGACAGCACTGTGTTGGGCGTGCATGCCGGCGTGGTCGCTGAGCAGACCACCGGCCTTGTGATGACGTTCAGGTTGTACTTGCTGAGCTTCGTCTGTGCGTCGTTCGAGCTCAGGCCGGTCACGTTCGGCACCGTGATGTTGCCGGCGTTCGGGTCGGTGCCGCTCTTGGCGGTCAGCTTGGGCAGCAGGAACGCCAGCAGCGCGATCACCAGGATGCCACCGAGCACGGACCCCGCGATGATCCACGCCCGTCTGCGCTTGCGGGCCCGTTCGGCCTCCGGGTCGTAGTCGTCATAGTCGTCGTACTCGCTGATGGCGCTCGGCCGGTGCCGGCCGCCCATCACCTCGGTCCGGCCGGGGCCGCCGATGAACGACGTGCGGTCCTCGTCGGTCATCACCATCGGTGCGCCCGGCCGTTGCCCCGACAGCACGCGGACCAGGTCGCCGCGCATCTCGGCCGATGACTGGTAGCGGTTCGCGGGTCCCTTGGCCATCGCCTTGAGCACGATCGCGTCCAGCGTGGGCGGCACCCTCGGGTTCAGTGCGGACGGCGGCTTGGGGTCCTCGCGCACGTGCTGGTAGGCCACCGCGACCGGTGAGTCGCCGGTGAACGGCGGTTCCCCTGTCAACAGCTCGAACAGCACGCAACCGGCCGCGTACACGTCGCTGCGGGCGTCCACGGCCTCGCCACGGGCCTGTTCCGGCGACAGGTACTGCGCGGTACCGATGACCGCCGCCGTCTGCGTCACGGCGGCCTGACCGTCCGAGAGCGCACGGGCGATACCGAAGTCCATCACCTTGACCGAGCCGGTCTTGGTGATCATCACGTTGGCCGGCTTGACGTCCCGGTGCACGATGCCGTGCCGGTGGCTGAAGTCCAGCGCGGCGCAGACGTCCGCCATGACCTCCATCGCCCGTTTGGCCGGCAGCGGCCCCTCGGACTTGACGATGTCCCGCAGGGTCCGGCCGTCCACATACTCCATCACGATGTAGGGCAGTGGACCGTAGTCGGTGCGTGTCTCGCCGGTGTCGTAGACGGCGACGATGGCCGGGTGGTTCAGCGCGGCCGCGTTCTGCGCCTCCCGCCGGAACCGTTCCTGGAACTGCGGGTCGCGGGCGAGGTCGGCACGCAGCACCTTGATCGCCACGTCCCGGCCCAGCCGCACGTCCTTCCCGCGGTGGACCTCGGACATGCCGCCGTAGCCGAGCGTCTCGCCCAACTCGTAGCGGTTGGACAGCAGGCGGGGACCCGTCATCGCAGGCCTCGCTTCGCTGTCCGCGGCGAGGACGCGCGATGTGCACCGCGTCCAGTGATTCGCTTGCTCATCGGTCCTTCGTCCCGGTCCTCGTCAACAGTCTGGTTCATCATGCCTGGTGCGTGTCGCATTCCCGGTGTGCCGCCACCGAGTCCACCGGGCTGCCGGCGAAATTCGTCGACCGCGATGTCGGCAGGCTCAACTTTCTCAGTTGCACCATGGTCATGTCGGCCGATTGGCCAAGGTACGCATGAGTAGTCGCACCCGGTGTGCCGGCACCGCTGTGCCGGGCCACCTGGGTCAGCGCCCACACGCCGAGTGCGATCAGCAACACCACCAGCAGCGCGACCAGCAGCCACAGCGGATGCGCCGCCTGCCGTGGCCGCCGGCCCACCTGACCCGCGTGGCCCAACTGCCCGGGCAGCGGCATCGATGGCGGCATGGCGGGCGGCATCGACGGTGGCATGGTGCCGCCGAGCGGCCCGGACATCGGCGGCCCAACGGCCTGCATCGGGATCGGTGGCGCGACCATGATCGGGCCGGTCCGGCTGGCGGGTCCCGGTGGTTCCGGGTAGGCGGTCGGCACCGCGCCCGGCCGGCCGAGCATCGGCTGTGCCGCCACGATCAGCCCGGATGGTGCCGGCACCGGCTGCCCGGCCCGTACCGCCGCCGCGGCCGCCGCGAACTCGCCGCCGCTGCGGTAGCGCAGCCGGGCGTCCTTGACCATGGTGGTCTCGATCAGCGAGCGCACCGCGGGCGGCACGTCCGGCGGCAGGGGCGGGGCCATGTCCCTGATGTGCATCATGGCCACGGTGACGGCGTTCTCGGACAGGAACGGGCGGTGTCCGATCAGGCACTCGTACCCGACGACGGCCAGCGAGTACACGTCGCTCGCCGGCTCCGCCTCCTGGCCGAGCGCCTGTTCCGGCGCGATGTAGTGCGCGGTGCCCATCACCATGCCGGAGCGGGTCACCGGGGCGGCGTCGGCGGCCTTCGCGATGCCGAAGTCGGTCAGCTTCACGGTGACCTTCCCGGCCGGGTCGGTCATCACCATGATGTTGCCCGGCTTGACGTCCCGGTGCACGTAGCCGCGTTCGTGCGCTGCCTGCAGCGCGTTGCCGGCCTGTTCCAGGATGTCGAGGGTGGCGTCCGCGGTGAGCCGGCCGAGGCGGGCGATGATGGCC
>DATBCR010000143.1:0-1527 GCA_036270375.1 Pseudonocardiaceae bacterium
TGTTCGGCGTGATGGTGAATCCGTCCTCCGGTTTCGAGACGGTCGGCGGGGTGGTCGGCACCGGTCTGGCGGCGACCTTCCTGTACCTGATCGCGGCGCTGAACCTCGTTGTCCTGATGTGGATCCTGAAGGTGTTCCGGCAGTTGCGGCGCGGCCTGTTCGACGAGGCGGAACTCGAACGCCAACTCCAGGCGCGCGGCCTGATGTGGCGGTTCTTCGGCCGGTTCATGCGGGCGATCACGAAGACCTGGCACATGTTCTTCGTCGGCCTCGTCTTCGGCATCGGATTCGACACCGCGACCGAGGTGCTGCTCCTCGCCGCCACCGCGGCGGCGGCGACCCAGGGCCTGCCGTGGTACGCGGTGGTGTCGTTGCCGCTGCTGTTAGCGGGCGGCATGACCCTGTTCGACACGCTGGACGGCTGCTTCATGAACTTCGCGTACGGATGGGCGTTCGCCCGCCCGGTCCGCAAGGTCTACTACAACCTGGTGATCACCGGCCTGTCCATCGCGGTGGCGTTCCTCATCGGCACGATCGAGGCGTGCGGCCTGCTGGCCGGTGAACTGAACCTGCACGGCGGGTTCTGGGAGTTCATGTCCGATTTCGACATCAACAAGGCCGGCTTCGCCATCGCCGGACTGTTCGTCGTGGTGTGGGTGGTGGCCGTCGCGTACTGGCGACTCGGCCGGGTCGAGGCGAGATGGGCCGTCGAACCGGCCGACTGACTTGTCATACGGTTATACCGTATGACAGACTGCCCGTATGGCTGAGCTTCGGTGGGCGACGTTCGACTGTTTCGGCACCCTCGTGGACTGGCGACACGGCATCGCGACCGGCGCCGAACTCCTGTTCCCCGGCCGCGGCGCCGACCTGCTCGACGTCTACAACCGGCACGAACCGTTGGTGCAGCAGGAAAATCCGACGATGCGCTACCGCGACGTCCTCGCGGAGACCCTCCGAAGGGCCACCGAGGACGCCGGCCTCACCATGATCGACGACGACGCGTCCGTGCTCGCGACCGGAATGCCGTACTGGCCG
This sequence comes from Pseudonocardiaceae bacterium, assembly GCA_036270375.1. Lineage (GTDB taxonomy): Bacteria > Actinomycetota > Actinomycetes > Mycobacteriales > Pseudonocardiaceae > DATEPR01. The sequence continues at coordinate 1,039 of DATBCR010000143.1, forward strand.
GTCTTCTCGGACACCCGAGCCGCGCTGGCGCAGCTGCGCGCGGCCGGCTGGCGGCTCGCGCTGCTGACCAACTGCGACCGCGACATCATCGGCGCCACCCAACGCCGGCTGGGCGTGCCGATCGACGCCATCGTCACGGCCGAGGACGCGGGCGCGTACAAGCCGTCGCACGCGCACTTCACCCGGTTCGCGGACGCGTTCGGCGTGTCCACCGACCAGTGGGTGCACGTGGCGCAGAGCTACTTCCACGACATGCGGCCGGCGCACGAATTGGGCATTCCCCGCGTGTGGATCAACCGGCTCGGTGAGCCGGACGACCCGTCGATCGTGGACGCCGAACTTCCCGGCCTCACCGGTCTGGCCGCGACGGTCGACCGGGTCCATTCGACGGCGAGGTAACGTCCGACCCGTGAGCGTGACGCTGCGGACGACGAGCACCCGGGACGCGCTGGTCGCCGAGGTGCGCAAACAGATCCTCGGTGGTCGCCT
>DATBCR010000144.1:0-8846 GCA_036270375.1 Pseudonocardiaceae bacterium
GGGACGACGTGGCTGGTGGACGGGCCGGCCCGAGGTCGAGCCCGCCATAGTTGTGGATTCTTGACCAGCCGTATGCGGTCGAGGTGCTGGACGGGCTCGCCACCCGCCCGGGAACAAGCGCCGAACTCCGCGCCGACGTCCACGCACCTAGCCGCGCGCTGGCCGCCGCCGTCCGCGGCCAGGCCGCGCTCGGTGCGATCCGGCGTCGGGGACAGCACGGTAGCTGGGACTTCATCGCACCCGACGCCGTCGTCTACGAGTTGACAGATAACGGAGTCGGTCTTCCCGCGTAGCTGTCGCCGTTCGACGTGTGGCTCGCGATCTGCGAAAACTACCTGCACCACCCGGGTGGTCCGGACCAGTCCTAACCGGTGGTCCAGTTGCGCCCATGTGTCTTCTTCATGTCTTATTCAAAGACTTATATCGACACGTGTCCGTAACCGTCGGAGGAGGATCTCGTGTTCGCAGCACAGGTCATGCCGAGCGGGAGACGCCGGCGCCGCCTCGCGCTCGCGCTGGCCGCTGTCGTGGTGACGGGGGCCGCCACTACGCTCGCGCTGTTGTCGGCGGCACCGGCCGGCGCCGCGGTGGTCCCGAACACCTGGTACACCGTGGTGAACACCAACAGTGGCAAGTGCGTCGACGCGCGGGCCGCGGCTACCGCGAACGGCACCGCGGTGCAGCAGTTCACGTGCAACGGCACCACGGCGCAGGAGTGGCAGTTCCAGGCGCCCAGCGGCGGTTTCTTCAGGGTCAACAACTTCAACAACGTGTCCCAGGTCTGGGACGTCACCAACGTGTCCACAGCGGACAGTGCGCCTATCCAGCTCTGGTCCTACGGCGGCGGCAACAACCAGCAGTGGCAACCGATGCAGCAGTCCAACGGCAGCTTCACGTTCGTCAGCCGCAACAGCGGCAAGTGCCTCGACACGCCCGGCGCGTCGACCGCGGACAGCGTCCAGCTACAGCAGTTCACGTGCAACGGCACCGGCGCCCAGTCGTTCAACCTGGTCCCGGTCGGCGGCACCGGCCCGACCACCACCACCGGCGCGCCGCCGCCACCCGGCCAGCCCGACTTCGGGCCGAACGTGCTGGTGTTCGACCCGTCGATGTCCGCGGCCAGCATCCAGAGCCAGCTCACGAACGTCTTCAACCAGCAGGCGAGCAACCAGTTCGGCAGCAACCGGTTCGCGATCCTGTTCAAGCCCGGCACCTACAACGTGGACGTCAACATCGGCTTCTACGAACAGGTCATCGGCCTCGGTCTGCTGCCGGACAACGTGGACATCAACGGCCAGGTGCACGTGCAGGCCGACTGGAACGGCGGCAACGCGACCGAGAACTTCTGGCGTGGCGCGGAGAACATGGAGGTCAACCCGCCGTCCGGCACGAACACGTGGGCCGTCTCGCAGGCCGATCCGTTCCGCCGGATGGACGTGCGCGGCAACATGCAACTGGACAACAACGGCTTCTCCAGCGGTGGTTTCATCGCCGACAGCAACGTGACCGGCCAGATCAACTCCGGTTCGCAGCAGCAGTTCCTGACCAGGGACAGCACGATCGGCAGCTGGACCGGCTCGAACTGGAACATGGTGTTCGTCGGCGTGCACGGCGCGCCGGCCCAGTCCTACCCCAACCCGCCGTACACCACGGTCGGCTCGGCGCCCGTCGTGCAGGAGAAACCGTTCCTCTACATCGACAACTCGGGCAACTACAACGTGTTCGTGCCCGCGCTGCGCACGAACTCGTCCGGTACCACGTGGGCCGGCGGCAACCCGGCCGGCACATCGCTGCCGATCAGCCAGTTCTTCATCGCGCACCCCGGTGACTCGGCGGCCACCATCAACTCGGCGCTGTCGCAGGGCCAGAACCTGTTGTTCACGCCCGGTATCTACCACCTGGACAGCACGATCAACGTGAACCGGCCGGACACCGTGGTGCTCGGTCTCGGGCTGGCCACCCTGACCCCGGACAACGGTGTCGTCCCGATGTCCGTCGCCGATGTGAACGGCGTGAAGATCGGCGGCCTGCTGTTCGACGCCGGCCAGACGAACTCGCCGGTCCTGTTGCAACTGGGGCCGTCCGGCTCGAATGCCGACCACACCGCCGACCCCAGTTCGCTCGACGACGTGTTCTTCCGCATCGGCGGCGCCGGTGTCGGCCAGGCGACCCAGACGCTGGTCGTCAACAGCAACAACGTGATCGGCGACGACATGTGGCTGTGGCGGGCCGACCACGGCTCCGGCGTCGGGTGGACGACGAACACGGCGACCAACGGCATGATCGTCAACGGCGCCAACGTCACGATGTACGGGCTGTTCGTCGAGCACTACCAGCAGTACCAGGTGATCTGGAACGGCAACGGCGGCCGGACGTACTTCTACCAGAGCGAGATGCCGTACGACCCGCCCGACCAGGCGTCCTGGATGAACGGCGGTACGAATGGCTTCGCGTCGTACAAGGTGGCGAACTCGGTGACCAGCCACCAGGCATTCGGCCTCGGCATCTACTGTTTCTTCGAGGCCAACCCGAGCAACGTCGCGGCGCACGCGATCGAATCACCGACCGCGTCCGGTGTGGCATTCCACGACATGGTCACGGTGTCATTGGGTGGCACCGGAACGATTCAGCACATCATCAACAACAACGGTGCGACGGTGAATTCGGGCAATACGGTAGCGGACCTGACCAGCGGCCCGTAACGCGAGACAGCGTCCGCATACCGAACGGTGTGCGCCATGGCTTTCTGTCATGGCGCACACCGTCCCGTCGTTCTAGGTGCCGGTGTCTGGTTTGTCCTTGGCAAGTCGATCGGCGATGAACGATCGTATGCAATCGTGCCGGTGAATCGTTGACATGCGACAAGGCACCTACCGACAATCCTTCGCGGCCAACGGGCGGATACGCCTCGCGGCACAGGGCGTCGAACGGTGGGGAGCCGGCATGGTGAAACAGATCCTGGTGCCGTTCGAAGGAGAGGGTTTCGGGGTCGAAGACCTCACCTGGGGACAGATCGGATTCTGGGAGGGGATGTACAACACCGGCCAGTCCGCGACCATGGGGGGAATCACGGCCGATCTCCCGCCCGGCACCGGGATCGATGAGGTCGCCGAGGGCCTGGCGTTCGTGGTCGGCCGGCACCAGTCGCTGCGCACCCGGTTGCGGTTCGAGCCGGACGGCCGGGTCAGGCAGGTGTGCGAGTCGTCCGGCCAGATCCCGATCGAGATCGTGGACGCGGGCGACGGCGATCCGGACGAGGTCGCCGAGACCGTGCGGGAGCGCTATTCGGTGGTGAACTTCGACTACGAGCACGAATGGCCGGTCCGGACCGCGGTGATCATGAAGGGCGGCGAGCTGTGCCGCGTCGTCACCGTGTACCTGCACCTGGCCGTCGACGCGACCGGCATGGACCTCGTGCTGGCCGATCTGGCTTCGCGGGACCCGGAAACCGGTGCGGCGGCCGGGCCGGTTACCGCGGTGCAGCCGCTGGAACAGGCCCGTCAGCAGCGTGCACCGGCGGCACTGCGGCGGTGTGCGGCGTCGTTGCGCTACCTGGAACACGTGTTCCGCACGATGACCCCGCAGCGGTTCGGCGAGCCGAAATACCCCGAAGATCCCGGTTTCCGCCAGATTCGGTTCCGCTCGCCCGCGACCGCGTTGGCGGTTCGGCGGATCGCCGAGCAGGAGAACACGAACACGTCGTCGGTGCTGCTGGCATGCTTCGCGGTCGGCGTCGCAAGGCACACCCGCAACAGCCTCGTCATGGCCTTCATGTTGGTGAACAACAGGTTCCGGCCCGGGTTCGCCGAATCGGTCAGCCCGCTGGTGCAGCTGAGCCCGTACCTGATTGACGTCGCCGACGCGACGCTGGGCGAGGCGGTCGCCAGGGCGCGCGGCAGCGTGCTGAACACGTACAAGAACGCCTACTACGACCCCCGCCGGCAGGACGAGGTCATCGCGCAGGTCGAGCGCGACCGTGGCGAGGAGATCGACTACTCCTGCTTCTACAACGACCGCAGGCGGCAGGATCGGGGCCTGTCATGCGAGCCGATGCCGACCGACGCCGAGATCAGGGCGGCCGTGGCGTTGAGCGAGTACGAGTGGCAGTCGCCGCCGGACATGCCGACCCGCAAGCTGTACGTGAACGTGGACGACCCGCCCGGCGCGATCGACTTCGTGATGTCCGTCGACAACCGCTACTTCTCGATCGACGATACGATCGCCGTCGCCAGGGGCATGGAGACGGTGGCGGTCGAGGCCGCGCTCGACCCGACCACGCCGACGGGTGTCGCGGCGATGGTCGGCCAGCTCGCGTGAATTGTCGGTGAAAAACAGTCATTCGGCCGTTGACAACCGACCGTCCGAAAGGCTCCCGTTTTGACGGATCACCAATACTTACATGGTATTCGGCCACGTTTGGCTTGGTGGTTGGCAGATCCGATACAGATACGTTGAGCTGCGACAACGGGAACCTGGCCGGCGGCGAGGATTCGAGCAGTGCCTGGTGATGCCGTCGGGCAACTGGTTTACTCGGGTCATTCGCCGGTCGTGGCGAATCGTTCAACCGTGCCGGCTCCACCGCGGAGGGGGGTGCCCAATATGCGTAGGACCGCGTCCGTCCGTAGTATCGAATCTGCTCGCGTTACCGTGAAGAACTAATCCCCGTCCGGGAGAGGCGGCTCCCTTCCGGAGCCCGGCGGGGGTGGGCGCGGCGCGCCCGCCCCCGTTTTCACGCCACCCATATTGAGCGGCCGCAACAACAACATCGACAGTGGTTCGGATTTGAGCCGTTCATGGCGATGCTTCGGTCTGGCTGCTTTACTCCGAGTATTCGCCGTTACGGCGAATGGTTGAAATGTGTCGGCTCGCTCGGAAGGGGGTGTTCACAATGCGTCGTACCGTCTCCAACCGTGTGACCGTCAAGAACTGACATCGTTCCGGGGGTGGGCGCGGCGCGCCCACCCCCGTTGTGCCGCGTTGTCCGGTTTGCCGCGAGTACCGTTCCCCGCGCTGGTGTCGAGCGACAGGGAGCGCAGCGGTGGCCGTGGAGATCGAACGGAAGTATCTGGTGGCGGCGGACTGGTCGCCACCGGCCGGTGTCCAGCCGGTGGCGCTGCGGCAGGGCTACCTGAGCGGCCCGGCAAGCGACACCGAGGTCCGGGTGCGGGCGGCCGGCGACCGCGAACTGATGACCGTGAAGCGCCGCCGCGTGTCGACTGCCGCGTCAGTCCGTGACGAGATCGAATTCCCGTTGCCAGAAGGGGTTTTCGACGAGCTGTGGCAGCTCACGGAGGGCCAGCGGCTGGCCAAGCTCCGCTATCCGGTGCCGATCGGCGAACACGTCGCGACCGTTGACGTGTACACCGGCCGCCACGCCGGGCTACGCGTCGTCGAGGTCGAATTCGCCAGTGAGCCGGCCGCCGCGGCGTTCGTGCCGCCGGCGTGGTTCGGGCCCGAGGTGACCGGCGATCCGCGCTACGCCAACCGGTTGCTTGCCATCGAGGGCGCGCCATGACGGCACTGTCTTACGTGACCCGTACACAACCTCGACCTGGCGCTCACCTCGGCCTGCCAACGTCAGCGGTGTCCGGCGCCGACGGGGCGCCGACCGTGAGGAGGTAGGGCGGATGCGCACCACCCAGTGGACACGCCGACTGGCGGTGACCGGTTGCGTCGCCGGCATCGGCCTGGCCGTCGCGGGTGTCGGCACGGCCGTCGCACAGGGCGACCCGACGACCGGACCGGCGCCGATCACCATCAGTGCGGCCGAGGTCAAGCAGCTGTGCGAGGTCAAGGTGCCCCCGATCAAGGCGGAGGTCACGAAGCTGATCAACTGGATCGACGCCGGACCGACGGTGGCCGGTTCGACCCAGTGGTTGCAGGCCCAGGCACAGCAGGCCCAGGCCGGCGGGCATCCGGTGCGGGCGGACTTCCTGAACGGGCGGCTCGATCGGCGGGCCGGCGTGCTCGCGATCCTGCAAGGCATCCAGGCCAAGATCAACGATTTCGACTCGGCCCACTGCGCGTATCTGGGCAGTGGCTCATGATCCGACGGCTTGCGCTGCTGATCGGCTCGGGCGCGGTGATTGTCGTGGTGTGCACCGGTTGTCGGGGGATGGCCGGCCAGTCGCCGTCGGTGCCGCCGGCCGGTTCCGTACAGACCGCACCGGCCGGCGGCGGTTCGGGCGGAACGGGCGATCAGCTCGGTTCGCAGCTGGACGACCTTCAGTCCAGTCTGAACAGTGTGCGGGCCCAGCTCTCCACGGACGCCGCGCCCTGATGCCGGCCCGACCGGCAGCCCAGCGGACCCGACGTGGAGACTCTCGACATGCGGCCAGACACGCCCGCCGCCCACGGCCTGGTCCTGGTCGTCGAGGACGAACAGGCCATCGCGGAACTGATCCGCATGTACCTACGGCGGGAAGGCTTCGGCGTACAGGTGGAGACCGACGGCTTGGCGGGTTTCGCAGCCGTACGCCGACTACGTCCCGTGGCGGTCGTGCTGGACGTCGGACTACCCGGCATGGACGGCATCGAGATCTGCAGACGCATGCGTGCCGAAGACGACTGGACCCCGGTGCTGTTCGTGACGGCCCGGGACGACGAGGTGGATCGTGTGCTCGGCCTGGAACTGGGCGCCGACGACTACGTCACCAAGCCGTTCAGCCCGCGCGAACTGGCCGCCCGGGTACGCACGGTCCTCCGCCGATCGGCCGGCACACCCGAGGCGACGCGCGCACACGAGGTCGGCGCGGTCAGAGCCGACGTAACCGCCCGCCGAGTCTGGGCCGCCGATCGCGAGATCGCACTGACATCAACCGAATTCGACCTGTTGGTGCAGTTGGTCCGCAACCCTGGCCGGGTCTTCACCCGCGAACAGCTGCTCAGCTCGGTATGGGGCTACGCGGCCGCGGCCGGCACTCGAACAGTGGACGTCCACATCGCACAACTACGCGCCAAACTAGGCCCAGCAAGCCCAATCCGCACCGTCCGCGGCGTCGGCTACTCAGCCGAAGCCCTCTGAGCCGCCTATGAACCGCCGCAGCCCAGCCGCGCCCCCTCCGTTAGGCCGACCAGCAACAACGCCCGGTTCGCGTTGGAGGAGGCGGTACCGAGCCCGACCGACGTTTCGCCGAGCAACCCGACCATCGTCAAGCAACGGTGCAACGTGCCGGTGGCCGCGATGAGTGCGCCGACCGTTGTGATGCACGCACCCGGCAAGCGGCGCACTTCGCTCGCCGTGCGGATTACCGCGCTCTGTTTCGGCGTGGCTGGTGTCGTCGCGCTCGTCGCCGGGCTGATCTCGACGCGCAAGGCGACCGCGGTGGCCGAGCAGGTGAGTCGTACCACGCTCGTCGATCAGGCCAATGTGCTCGCCGGTCAGCTCGACAGCGCAGGGATCGGTTCGCGCATCGGTTTACTTCGGGTCGCGGGTGTGCTTGGTGGCCAAGGCATCGGCATCGTGTCGCTGCCGGCCGGTGGCGTGCCGGCCGGCGGTGATCCGTCCGCCGTCGCCGTTGTCAAGGCCGCTGGGATCACCGGACCGCCTCGTGCGCCGCTGTCCGCGACCGTCACCTTCGCCGGCCGGACCGCGTTCGTCGAGGCAAGGGCCACGACCACCGGTGGTTTCGCGCTCGTCCAACAGGTCGGGATCGGTGCCGCCGCGGCCCAACTGCTCCGCAGGGACACCGTGTTCGCGCTCGGCGTCGGGCTGCTGGTGGCCGCGATCGCCGGGCTGCTGCTGGCGCGGGTGCTGTCCGGCCCGCTGCGTCGTACCGCCCAGGTCGCCATGACCATGAGCAACGGCCGGCGCGATCTGCGCGCACCGGTCGCCGGTCCGCGTGAGGTGGCCGACGTCGCCGATGCCGTCAACCGGCTCGCGGAAGCGTTGGCGCGCAGCGAATCCCGGCAGAAGGACTTCCTGCTGTCGGTGTCGCACGAACTGCGCACCCCACTCACCGCGGTCAGCGGATTCGCCGAGTCGCTCGCCGACGGTGTCGTCACCGGCCAGGACGTGCCCCGGATCGGCCGGCTGGTACTCGACGAGGCGCACCGGCTGGACCGACTCGTCAGTGACCTGCTCGACCTTGCCCGCCTCGGCGCCGAGGACTTCCGGCTCGACGTGGTCGACGTCGACCTCACCCAACTCGTCCGCGCCACCGCCGAAGTCTGGCAATCCCGTTGCGCGGCAAGGGATGTGCCCTACCGCGCGGACACGCCGCCGTACCCGCTGCCGGTCCGCGCCGACCCAAGACGCCTGCGCCAGGTACTCGACGGCCTGACCGAGAACGCGCTCCGCGTCACCCCCGCCGGCCGGCCGATCGTGCTGTCACTGGAGACGGCGTCCGGTCGAGCCGTGCTACGCGTGCGCGACGGCGGCCCTGGCCTCGCCGACGCCGACTACCAGGTCGCGTTCCAGCGTGGCGTGCTGCACGGCCGGTATCAGCACAACCGGCCCGTTGGCACCGGCGTCGGCCTCGCACTGGCACACGGCCTTGTGACCAGGATGGGCGGCACCATCCAGGCCGGCCCGGCCCCGGAGGGCGGTGCGTGCTTCACCATCACGCTCGATGTGGTGATAGCCGCTAGTCCCGGGCGGCCGGCCATGTGATCGGACGGCCGGCGCCCGGCGTGTTCCCGCTGTGCGCCGGCACACCCGTCGGCGCGGCCGGATCGAGGGCCGCGGCCACCAGCGCCGCCTCGATACCCCTGGCCAGCGCCACCAACCGCGCCGGCGCGATGCGGTGGGTGTCAACGCAGATCAGGCAATCGAGGGCGTCCGGCACGTCGTTGACGTGGATCACGACGGTCCGGTCGTAGCCGTCGAACCGGTGTGCCCAGCGCAT
>DATBCR010000145.1:0-2783 GCA_036270375.1 Pseudonocardiaceae bacterium
GGCTGTGTCATTGGCTCGCTCCGCTCGCGGGTCCAGCCGCCTTTACGCAGTGTCTTCCCTGCGCTGCGCTCCGCTGGCGCTCCACTCCGCTCCGGGAAAGCACCGCGGCGGCCCGACCGGGTGCCTGGCTTGGTGGATGTCGGGGTTGATGGTTCGCGCTGCTGAGCTATCCCGTGTGACCGCTTCGCCGCTGCCATGACACCCTGGTCACGTCGATCCGCGACGTGCACGACCAGGGAGGACCGGTGGCGCAGACTGATGCCGTGCCCGGGCCACCCGTTGTGCGCGACCGGGTGCTCACCGTCCCCAACGTGCTCAGTGTGTTGCGGCTGGCCGGGGTGCCGCTGTTCCTGTGGCTGCTGCTCGGCCCCCGTGCCGACCTGCTCGCGCTGATCGTCCTCGTCGTGAGTGGCTTCACCGACTGGCTCGACGGCAAGCTCGCCCGCTGGCTCGACCAGACCAGCCGCCTCGGCGCGCTGCTCGACCCGGCCGCCGACCGGCTGTACATCGTGGCCACCCTGGTCGCCTTCGTGTTGCGGGGCATTGTGCCGTGGTGGCTGGCCGCGATCCTGATCGGCAAGGACGTCGTCGTCGGCCTGTGCCTGCCGCTGCTGCGCCGGCACGGCTTCGCGCCGCCGGACGTGCACTATGTCGGCAAGGCCGCCACGTTCGCCCTGCTCTACGCCCTGCCCCTGCTGTTGCTCGCCCAGGGCGGTTCGACCGTCGCCCAGATCGCCCGCCCGATCGGGTATGCCTTCACCGTGTGGGGCACCGTGCTGTACGTGTGGACCGGGGCCTTGTATGTGGCCCAGGTGGCGATCGCCGTTCGGCGGCCGACGGACGTTGGATAGATTTGGCGGCGAACGACCGCTGATACGGAAAGGGAGTCCGCCGGTGGTACCCGAGGACCTGAAGTACACCCAGGAGCATGAATGGGTGGCGCGTACCGGCGACGACACGGTGCGGGTAGGCATCACCGACTTCGCCCAGACCCAACTCGGTGACGTGGTGTTCGTCCAACTCCCCGAGCCGGGTGAGCGGGTGTCCACCGGTCAGGCGATCGGCGAAGTGGAGTCGACCAAGAGCGTGTCCGACCTGTTCTCGCCGCTGGACGGTGTGGTGCTGACCAGGAACGAAGCCCTTGACTCGCAACCGGAACTGGTCAACGCCGCACCCTACGGCGACGGCTGGATGATCGAACTGCGGGTCACGACACCCGGCGCCGTCGACGGGCTGCTGGACGCCACGGCGTACCAGAAGCTCACGGAGCAGGGGTGACGACGATCTTTCCGCGACTACGCGTCTGGTTGGGGAGCCTGCGGCATCGGCAGAGGTCGGACACGGTACGTTGGGGCGGTTACGACGACGATTCAAGCAGCAGGAGGAGAGCCCAGGTGAGCACGAACGACGGGCCAGGCGTTCCGCCGGAGCGGGCCGTGGAGTCGACTTCGGTTTTCCGGGCAGACTTCCTGGCCGAGGTCGAAGGTGCGCCGGCGCCGACCGAAGCTCCGGCCGTGGCCGGGGTGGACGCGCTGCCGGTGGGATCCGCCCTGCTCGTGGTGAAGCGCGGCCCCAACGCCGGTTCCCGGTTCCTGTTGGACCGGGACACCACAAGTGCCGGCCGGCACCCGGACAGTGACATTTTCCTCGACGACGTCACGGTTTCTCGCCGGCACGCCGAATTCCGGCGTGAGGGCGGCGAGTTCGTGGTGATCGACGTCGGCAGCCTCAACGGCACCTACGTCAACCGCGAGCCGGTCGACCAGGCGGTGCTGGCCGGCGGCGACGAGGTCCAGATCGGGAAGTTCCGCCTGGTCTTCCTGACCGGCCCGGGGCACGGGGGCCAGGGGGCACAGTGACGGCGGCCGGGCGGCCTGAACGAGCTTCCCAGCGCGACGCGCTGAGCATCGGGGCGGTCCTCGCGCAGCTGCGCGGCGACTTCCCCGATGTCACGATCTCCAAGATCCGGTTCCTCGAAGCGGAAGGCCTGGTCACCCCGGGCCGGACGCCTTCGGGCTACCGGCAGTTCGCCGCGGCGGACGTGGAGCGGCTGAAGTTCGTCCTGGCCGCCCAGCGGGACCACTACCTCCCGCTGAAGGTCATCAAGGAACAACTCGACGCGGCGGACTCGGGAGCCGGGCCCGCCGCTTCGTCGTCCGCGGTCCCCGACACGGCCTTGCGGCCGCCGCGCCGGCTGGTGCCGATCGACACGGTCACCGACAACGTCGGGCTTCCGGTGTCGGAGGACTTCGCGCCCGGCCGGGAGATCCGGCTGACCCAGGAAGAGCTGCAGGAGCAGGCCGGCATCGACGCCGCCGTCCTGGCCGAGCTGCAGCAGTACGGCCTGGTCCGGCCCGGTCCCGCCGGGTTCTTCGACCCCGACGCGGTGCAGGTCGCCCGGACCGTGAAGGCGATGACCGAATTCGGTATCGAGCCGAGACACCTGCGTGCCTTCCGCGCCGCGGCCGACCGCGAGGTCGGCCTCCTGGAGCAGATCGTGACGCCGGTGTATCGCCACCGTGATCCGGAGGCCAAAGCGCGGGCCGACGAGGTCGTCCGCGAGCTCGCGGCACTGTCCGTGACGCTCCACACGCTCCTTGTCAAGGCCGGAATTCGCGGCGTTGCGGGCTGTTGATCCGTAACGGGCCAGTGAGATCCTCTTTGCGGTCGCATGTCAATGACTGATTGTTCGGCACCGCATGCCGTACCGTGAGAGCAGGGTTTGCGCCAGGCGAACCGAGAAAGTCCGGACAGCGAGCACAGCGCTCGGATGACGGGTAGCG
>DATBCR010000146.1:0-2154 GCA_036270375.1 Pseudonocardiaceae bacterium
GTCCTTGCCGGTGCCGGCGACCTTCGCCTTGCCGATGAAGTTCGTCGCGTTCGCCTGCGTGAGCTGCACGAACTTGCCGGCGGCGTTGCTCACCGCCGCGTAGGGGATGGACTGCTGGGTGGCGTAGGACAGCTCGAAGTAGCCGATCCCGCCGTCGGTCTTCTTCACGTCCTGCGCGACCAGCGAACTGCCCTTGTCACCCTGGCCGCCCGGCCCCGGCCACTGCTTGTTGGCGCCGTAGGTCCAGTCCGCCTTGGCCTCGTTGGCCAGGTAGTTGGTGAAGTTGAAGCTGGTGCCGGAACTGTCGGACCGGTGGAAGGTCTGGATGCCCGTCGAGGGCAGGGTGACGCCGGGGTTGTCCTTGGCGATGGCCGCGTCGTTCCACTTGCTGATCTTGCCGGAGAAGATCTTGGCCAGCGTGCTCGAGGACAGGTTCAGACTGGTCACGCCCTGCAGGTTGTAGCCGACCGCGATCGGTCCGGGGGCCAGCGGCAGGTCGATCGCCGGGCCGGTCTTGCACCGCGCGTCCGCCTTGGGCTTGTCGGTGGCCGACAGCGGGAAGTCCGAACCGGCCCAGTCGACGGTGCCGGCCTCGAACGCGCTGACACCGGCACCGGAGCCGCCACCACCGTTGTTGACGTTCACGGTGCTGCAGGTGCCTTCGTAGGTCTTGGACCACTGGCTGACCGCCGGCCCCTGGGCTGTGGAGCCGGCAAGGGTGAGGTTCACCGTTCCGGACGGGCACTTGATGGCGGCCGCCGTGGTGCTGCTGCTGCCACCACCGCCGGCCGGGGGGTTCGACGAGTTCGTGTCGGTGCCACACGCCGCCAGGAGCATGGTGCCGGCAGCGGCGAGGCCGAGCACGACAGCGCCGTGCCGTTTGATCTTCACCTGAAAGTCCTCCAAAGCAAGAGCTTTTCGTGGGGGCGCGACTAGGCCAGCCGCTGACACGGACCGTAGGGAGCGACAGTGGACGGTTGGGTGGTTTCAGGTGAACGAGAGGTGAACTTGGCACGCCAGGTGACTACACACACTGCCAATCGTGTGATATAAGACCCATCCCGTGACCTGGCCGTACGCAGGCCGTGACATCGCGCGTACTGATCACGTCAATGTCCGTATTGGACATCGGTGTCCCACAGTGTGAAACCGAGCCGGTGGTACACGGCGAGCGCGGGCGCGTTGTCCGATTCGACGTACAGCATGGCCCGGCGCATGCCCCGGCTGTCCCGCAGGTGGTGCAGTCCGGCCATGGTCAGTCCACGGCCGAGGCCACCGCCCTGCGCGTCCGGGCGGACGCCGACGACGTAGACCTCGCCGATCGGTGCGCCGTCGCCCGCGTCGGGGTGGACCTTCGTCCAGTGGAAGCCGAGCAGGCGGTCGTTTTCGTTGACCGCCAACAGGAAACCGTCCGCGTCGAACCACGGCTCGGCCTCGGTGGCCCGGATGTCGTCCGCGGTAAGCGCGCCTTGTTCCGGGTGCCACGCGAAGGCGAGGTGGTTGACCTCGGTGACGGCGTCCTCGTCGGCACCGGGCCGGAAAGCCCGCAGCCGCACGCCATCCGGCAGTGTGGTCGGCGGGAGGTCGTCGGTGAGGTCACGGCGCAACCGCCGCATCTCGCGCACCCTGGCGAAGCCGAACCGGGCCGCGAGGCGCGCCGCTGCCGGTTGGTCGCCGTGTGCCCAGATCCGCAGCCGGTCGCCGGGGTCGGCTGTGATGCCGGTCCGGTCCAACAAGCTGGCGACCAAGTCCGCGCCGACACCCTGGCCACGATCCGCCGGGCGCACCACGAGTTCGGCCACCAAGCGGCCGGCCGAGTCCCCGGCGGTGTTCAAGTGGACGCAGCCGACCATGGTGTCGCCACGCACCGCGATCAGATACTCGCCGCCACGGTATTCCCCTGGCAGGCCGTCGCCATCGGGCAGCGAGGGCCGACCGTCCACCGCGGCCACGTCGGCCAACAGCGCCCTAAGTTCGACCACGTCGGCGTTGTCGCGCCAGGAGAAGTCCGTCACCCGACCGACGCTAGATCACCGTCAGGACAGCACGTTCAGCGAGTCCATCCGGATCGGGAGAATCGGGCCGGACGTGGTGGTCGCCGGGCGGCCGGGCCGGACGAACTTGTAGCCGACGTTGCGCACGGTGCCGATCAGC
>DATBCR010000147.1:0-2820 GCA_036270375.1 Pseudonocardiaceae bacterium
CGGACTCGCATCATGCCCATTGTCTCAACGATCTGCGACGCAGACAGGCCCTAGACAGCGCGAAGCCCGGTGGTCCGCCGTCCGGCGGTACACCGGGCTCACTTCGTCGGCCTAAGGGGCCTCAGCGCAGCCAGACTAGCACAGTGAGCCGGAACCGGACAAACGCGAAGCCCGACGTTCGGGAGTCCTCCCGCGCGTCGGGCTCACTTCCGCGGCCCCTCTAGGGCCTTGGCTTGATCAAGATATCACGGCGTCGGCGATGCTGCTGGCTTCTCGGGCGCCGTCGGTGATTGCCTGGCAGCAGAACGTCAGCCATGGGCCGATGTCGCCGGTGGCGAATCCCGTCGCCAGGGCTCGGTATTGGTCACGTTTGCGTAGGTAGGCGACTTCGGGGACTACCAAGCCTTTCGGGTCCAAACCGGTGGCGATCAACGTCAGTCTCGACGCCGCTCGGGCCACCACGCCGTCCGCCGTGCCGAAGGGGGCCAGGGTGAGCAGTTCACCATGGACCACCGCCGCCAGAATCGGCGCCGGTACCGCGGAACCGCCGGTTATCAAGTGCGCCAACAGGTCCAGCCGATCAGCTCCGGTGGCCGGCCGGCCGAGCGACGACGACGGCGCCAGATCGGCGGCGGCCAGCAAATGCAGACGCGCCAACGCCTGCAACGGCGCACGCTCCCACGTACTCAACAACGGCCCAATGGCCTCCGCCACCCGCAACGCCCCCGCCAGCACGGGATCGGTCACCGTGCCGGACGCCGGAATGTCGACGCTCCCGCCGTCGATCGCCGCCGACGCGCGTGCCGCCCGGACCGACGCCTCGGCCGCCGTCGCCGGCCAGCCACGCCGGTTCGTCGGGTGCCGGTGGACCGACGCCACCGCCTCCCGGGCCGCGTCCACGGCCGACGCGACACCTGGCAGGTCGAGCAGCGGCCGGAGCGGGTCAGTGGTCACGAGGAGAAACCGTAGCCACCGGAATTGTGAGCATTGGACGCGCCCGCCGACAACTACTGAAACGTGCACTCCAGCCTGCGATTTCGTCCTGTTCACCCATTAGAGTGATCCATTCGGCGATGAACACCGAACGTTGGTCGACAGTGGGGACCCGCCCCGTTGTGCTCGTCATCACACCGGCGTAACTCAGGTGGTGTCGGTTCAACGTTTGACAAACGTCACGGACGATGCCGTCCAGAGCCCGAGCGGGTCTCGGACGGTCCCATGAGGGAGAGGGCGTCATGGCCACCACCGAAACCCGAAACGCAGCCGCCACCGCCGCTGCGCAGACATCCGCAGATCCTGGCCCGCTGGGCCTGGCCGGCTTCGCCGCCACGACCTTTGTACTGATGTTCGTCAAAGTTGGCATCGTGGACGCCGCGGTCGTCGCCGCGGTGCTGCCGCTCGCGTTGTTCTACGGCGGTCTCGGCCAGCTGCTGGCCGGCCTGCTCGAATACCGCAGGGGCAACACGTTCGGTACGACCGCATTCTGCACCTATGGCGCGTTCTGGCTCGGGTTCGTGTTCTACGTCTGGTTCTTCGCCAAGGACGCCGGCACCCACGCGGGCACCGCGGCCGGCATGTTCGAGTTGATGTTCGGCATCGTCACGGCGTACCTGACGATCGCCGCGCTGCGCGTCAGCGGTGCCGTGCTGACCGTGTTCGTGCTACTGACCCTGACGTTCGTCGTGCTGGCGATCGGCGACCTTGCAACCTCGAACGGAATCACCAAGGTCGGCGGCGTGATCGGCATCCTCACCGCGCTGGCGGCCTTCTACACGTCCGCCGCGATCGTCATCAACGACACATGGAAGCGGGTTGTCCTGCCGACCTTCCCGTTCTGACCCACCGACCGTGCCGCCGCCACCCGAACCGGTGGCGGCGGCTCGGCCCATTATTGGTCTGGACCAAACTGGGTCCAGCACTGTCGCAGTGTCCTCGATGGCACTAACGTCGCACGCAGCCGCGCCACCCAACACAAGGCCAGCGGTCGTCAAGAGTATTCAGGAGGTCACGCACCATGACCGAACCGTCGGGCCAGAGTCCCACACTGGACAACCTGCTCACCGAGAGCAGAACGTTCCCGCCGAGTACGGAATTCGCCGCGCAGGCCAACGCGACAGCCCAGTTGTACGCGGACGCGGCCGCCGACCGGGACGCGTTCTGGGCGGCCCAGGCCGACCATCTGCACTGGGACACCCGGTGGAGCCAGGTGCTCGACTGGTCCAACGCGCCGTTCGCGAAGTGGTTCGTCGACGGCAAGCTCAACGTCGCCTACAACGCGGTGGACCGGCACGTCGAGGCCGGCAACGGGGACCGGGTCGCCTACCACTGGGAGGGCGAGCCCGGCGACAGCCGCACCATCACCTACAGCCAGCTCCGCGCCGAGGTCTGCAAGGCCGCCAACGCACTGAACTCACTCGGTCTCGTGGCCGGCGACCGGGTCGCGATCTACATGCCGATGATCCCGGAGACCGTGGTCGCGATGCTCGCGTGCGCCCGGCTCGGCCTCACGCACAGCGTCGTGTTCGGCGGGTTCTCCGCCGAGGCGCTGCGGACCCGGATCGACGACGCCGAAGCCAAGCTCGTGATCACCGCGGACGGCCAGAACAGGCGCGGCAAGGCCATGCCGCTCAAGGACGCCGTCGACGAGGCCGTCGCGAAAACCCCGAGCGTGCAACACGTCCTCGTCGTCCGCCGCACCGAAGGCCCGGTGGCGTGGGACGCCGATCGTGACCTGTGGTGGCACGAACTCGTCGACCGGCAGTCCGACCAGCACACGCCGGAGGCGTTCGACGCCGAGCACCCGCTGTTCATCCTCTACAC
>DATBCR010000148.1:0-5404 GCA_036270375.1 Pseudonocardiaceae bacterium
CACGGCGCCAGCCGATCCGTTCGGCCGGCACGCCGAGCCGGTGGCCGATGATCACCCGTGCGACGCCGTGTGCCGCGATGAACCGCCTGCGGTGCCCGTCGATCGCCAGCCGCGCGGCGCGCTGCCGTTCGTCATCGTCGAGCACCGACGTGAGGCCACCGGTCTCGGTCGCCGGCAGGTCGGCGCGGATCAGCCACACGTGCACCTCGTCGACGCCGGGCGGATCGGTCACGATGGTCACGGCGTCACGACATCCACTGTTTGCGCCGCACGGCGAACGGCGCGGCGGACGCCGAAACTCCGACCGGCTCGGCCAGATCGACCGCGGACAGCGACAGATAGCGCAGCCTCGGCTCGTACTCGGCCAGCAGCACCAGCCGGCCCTCGTCCCGCCACTGGTCCAGACCACCAGCGAGCTCCCACCACGGCCCGGTATACGGCCGCCCGGCGGCCGCGATCACCGTGCGGTCCGCGAGATACGTGTGCCCGAACTGCGCGAGCCCGCCGCCGAGCACGAGGGTCACGTCCGGCCGGCCGCCGGACAACGCGGCCACGTCGTCGGCCAGCAGCGCGCCGGCCAGTTGCGGTGACACGTCCGCGTGCTGCCGCACCACGGTGTGTGCGGCACCGGGACCGTGCTCGTACAGCACCGCGACCGCGGTGTGCCGCTCCGGCACGTTCGCGGGCTCCGGTGGTTCGTAGTGCAGCGCGGACTGTTCCACCACCACCAGCAGCGCCCGCCGGCACACCCCGGACCGGCCGTACTCCCCCACCAGGCGCAGCGCCGTGAACCCGGCGACGGCTCCCTGGTCGCACACCGAGAACGCCATCGCGTCACCGGGACAGATCTCGCTGAGGTACGCGGCGGTGGCCCGGCCGAGACGGATGTCGTGGATGCCGAACGCGAGCACCAGCAAATCGACCGGCTCGTCCGGATGCACGACGTCGCCGAGGATCTGCTCGACCATCTCGCCGTAGGAGTGCCCTGCGCCGTCGTCAAGCAGTTCCTCCCGCAGCGGGAGGTCGTACGGCCGGCACAGGTCGTACAGGAACGACCGCAGCCGTGGATCGCTGACCATTTCGGAGTCACCGTCGAACGACCGGCGCGCCGCGCGCACCACGCGCAGCGGCCCGCTGCGCGGGTCCGTGTCACCGGTAGCGGCCGGCGGCCCCGCGGAGTACATCAGCTCACTCGTCCGTCAGGGCGTGCGCGGCGACGAAGGTGGCCAGCGTCCCGATCGACATGAGGTCGCCCTGGTCGATCTCCTCGACGTCGATCTGGATGTCCAGCTCCTCCTCCAGTTCCAGCAACAGTTCCAGCGTGCTGGCGGACCCGAGGCCGAGTTCGTCGAACAGCCGGGTCTCCTCCGGCATCGCCGGCACCTCGCGCTTGAGCACCTTCGGCAGCAGCATGCCGATCGCGTCGACGACCCGTGGCCGCAGTTCGGTGTCCGGCAGGGCGGTAGCTTGCTCCATCGTTGTCGGTCCCATCCCTCAGTGCTCGAAAACCATGGCCGAGAAGGTGGCGCCCAACCCGGCGGCCGCGACGAGATACCGGTCGCCCGGCTTGAACCGCCCCTGGTCCTTGGCGGTCCGGTAGTTGATGAAAAGGTCCGCCGCGAAGTTGTGTCCGGTCAGCGGCACGTTGTCCAGCACGACCCGATCGAGCGGGTAGCCGATCTGCCGGCACAACCGCCGCCAGGACACCACGTTCACGTTGTGCGGCAGGATCAGGCTCATCTCGTCGAGGCGCATCCCGGCCCGTTCCGCCGCGCCGAACATCACCCCGGCCAGCGCGTCCGGATACGCCTTCTGGTACCGGGCAAGGAGATCCGCGTCCGCGCTGAGCAGGCCGTCGAAATCGCCCCGCGTGCTCGTCACGTACGACACCAGCCGGTCGCGCGGCCCGTCCGAGGAGACGATGCACGCCGACGCGCCCTCGCCGAACACGGACGTCTCCGGCACCAGCTCGGCATCCCTGGTGAACGTCTTCTCGCCGGCCACGATCAGTGCCAGCGCACCGGGTTCACCGTCGGTGGCGAGCATCCGGCCCGCGATGTCCACCGCGAGCAGACCGGTGGCGCAGGCGTGGTGGGTGAGCGTGAACGCGACCGCGTGGCTCAGGCCGACCGCGCGGCACATCTCGTGCAGCGGGTTCATCGGGAACGGCACGGTGACCGAGATCGCCCGCGCGTACATCACATACCGCACGCGGTGTTCCTGGCCACGCAACTCCGCCAGCCCGTTGACGGCACCGGTGAGCAGTTCCGCAAGCGTGGCACCGGGTTTCTGGCGGCACACGTCGCGAAGGCCGTGGAAGCGGTGGAACACCTGCACCTGGCGCTGGGTGAGGTCGAGGCGGTCGGCCAGGTCCGCGATCGGCACCCGTTCGTCCGGCAGGTATGCGGCGACGTCGTCGATGGCTGTCATGCCCGCACGCCGGTCGGCTTCGACGTGTCCTTGGCCGCCTCGACCAGCACCGTCTCCAGTGCGCGGACGAATGCCTCCATGCCGGGCGGCCCGACGTAGTGGGTGTCCACGGTCAGCTGGAACTCCACCCCGCCGTCGGCGTCGTCGATGTCGAGGTAGAACGTCGGCTCCGGCACCGCCGTGTACGGGCCCCAGGTCAGCTTGCTTTTCGACAGCGCGGCCTCGATCTCCGCCGTCGTGGGCACGTCACCGGGCGACTGGTCGCGGGCGGCGTCCCTACGGTCGTTGAAGTAGCACTGGACGTCGATCACCTCACCGCGTTCTTCGTTGATCGCCTCGGTGAGGTTGAACCGCTGCACCGGGTCGTAGTAGCTGTGCAGGTAGGTCGTCATCGCGGCGCGGTAGGCCCGGGTGACCGCCTCGGCGAACGTGATGTCCGCGACGTCCAGATAGCACGGGCTGGCCTGGGCCAGTGGGCTGACCGAAGCGGCGAACCCTGGCCGGAACCGGTTGCTGACCGCGATCTGCAGCACGACCGGGTTGCGGCCGACGGTGCTGGCCATCGCCACCGCGAAACCGGCCAGCAGCACCGGTGACGTGTCGGTGCCGAGGCTGGCCGCGATCGACCGCATGGCAAGGTATGCGGCCGGCGAGAAGTAGGTGGCGTCCCACCAGCGGGGGTCGCGCTCGTCGTTCGACTCGCCGAACCGCTGCGCGGGCACCGAACGCAGCACCCGCTCCCAGTGCCGCAGCGCGCCGTCGGTCTGCCGCTGCGCGGACGGCAACTGCTGCAGCCGCGCCTGTTCAAGGGGCTGCATCGCGGTGACCGGCCCGACCGGCGCGCCGGTCACCGGGTCGCGCGAGAACAGGTCGTCCACCAGCGCCAGCAACGCGTGCGCGTCGACGGCAAGGTGGTTGTAGACGGCGACGAGATAGACCGGCCCGACCCGCTGGCGCACCGCGGCCATGCGTACCGGCCACTCGTCAGCGTAGTTGAAATCGACGCTCTCGTAACGGCGGCGGAGGTCCTCGGCGACCTTTGTGACGTCGTCGTCACCGGCGTCGACGACCTCAAGCGACAGTTCGCCGGATTCGAACACCCGCTGGCTCGGGTCGCCGGTCTGGTCGAACACCAGCCGGGTGCGCAGCGACTGGTGCCGGCCGATGATGTACCGCAGCGCGTCCGCGAGGTCCTCGGCCGTGATGCCGTCCGGCATCGGGAAGACCCCGCCCATGAATTCCGACGAACCCTGACGCACGATGGCCCGCCAGACCCCACGCTGCCCCCACGTGAGTGGACCGACGCCGGAACCCTCCCCGTGGAATTGGACAGGGATCTGATTCGCCATCTCGGTATCTCCCCGCGACCATGAGCCGAACAGGCCGCCGCATCAGATCGTCAATTGGTATCCGATCGCATTCTTATTAGCTGCCGGAAACCTGTCAATACGGTACTGATGCCGCCTTTGATGACAACGTAACCCGACATCAGATCATGTCAGGATCGGACGCGGCACGTACGAAAACGTCCTCGACACAACGGACCATTGCCGTCATATCGACCGGCGAGAGGTGGTGGGTGTCGGCGCACATGAGGTAGTCGAAGGTGTCCGGCACATCGTTCACGTGGAAGTAGAGCGTGTGGTCGTACCGGGCCATCGGCCGCTCCCACCGAACCACGCCGGCCTGCTGGGCTGCCGAAAGTTCCGCCTTCGTTGGCATGCGGTCCAGCGGTTTCGGGGACAGGTGGGCACGACGGCGGTCGTTGAAACAGACGTCCACCCGCACGTCCGCGTCGCGCTCCCGGCCGATCCGGTCCACCAGTTCCGCCATCCGGTTCGGGTCGAAATAGGCGTATTTGCCCGCGAGTGTCGCGGCCCGCCACGCCCGGCTGACGACATCGTCGAACGTGCCGTCCGCGACGTCGATGACGGCGAGACAGGTCTGGGCCAGCGGGCTCACCGAGGCCGCGAGGCCAGGCCGGAACCGGTTGTTCACCATCAGCCGGGCCACTGCGGGCGTGGTGCCGGTGACCTCGCACAACGCCACCGCGAACCCGGCCAGCAGCACAGGTGTGGTGGGCACCCGGTTGCGCGCGGCGATCGCCTGTACCGCCAGGAAGGACGCCGGCGAGTCGTAGCCGATCTGCTGCCAGCGCGGGTCGCGGCGGTCCGTCGACCGGCCAGGTTGGCGGGGCGGAATGGCGCGCAGCACCCGTTCCGCGTGCCGCAGCGCAGCGTCGGACTGGCGTGCGGCGGACTTGGTGCGCTGCCGCTGGACCTGGTCCAACGGCTGGGCGGCGGTGACCGGCTCGGGCGTGCCGTCCATCGTGAGCACGTCGGCCACCAGCGCGTCCAGCCCGTGCACGTCAGTCGCGACGTGCGAGTACGACGCGACGACGTGCGCCGGCACACCGTTCGCGCGGACGACGGCCATCCGCACCGGCCATTCGTTCGGATGGTCGAAAACGGTCCGCTCGTACCGTTCCAGCACCCGCGCCGCCTCGGCCGCCGCGTCGCCGTCGACGTCCACGATCTCCAGCGGGACCTCACCGGACGCGGCCACGACCTGCCTGGTCACGCCGTCCGCGTCGACCACGATCCGGGTGCGCAGCGACTGGTGCCGGCTCATCGCGAACCGCAGCGTGCCGGCAACGCCGTCCACCGTCGTGCCTGGTGGCGCGGGGAACGTGGCGGCCAGGTTGAACGAGTCGCCGACCGCCGTCATGGACCGCCAGATCTCGCTCTGGCCCCAGCTCAACGTGTCGACTCCGGCGCCGTCCCCTTCGAAGGGGACAAGGATCCGCTGCACCATCCGCACTCCCATAAGATTGCCGTAAATCTCGATTCGGATCACCGTTCCATGTCGGTTCCATTGAGTGGGACGATTACCGGGAAACGTGCAGTGCCCGGATGTCCGATACGCGGTAGCGTTTGATATCCACGCGCGAGGAGGAACCCGGGATGACGCGGGA
>DATBCR010000149.1:0-4287 GCA_036270375.1 Pseudonocardiaceae bacterium
CCAGCCGGTACCAGGGCTGGGCGATGCCGGCCTCGACCGCGACCCGTGCCCGTACCGACGGCGGCAGCACGCCGTCCCGGTAGTCGGCGTCCTGCGCGTCGAACCACTCGACGCACGGCATCGACACCACCCGGGTCGGCACGCCCTCGGACTGCAGGATGTCCCGTGCCGCAACGGCTAGCTGCAGTTCGGAACCCGTGCCGATCAGCACCACATCGGGTGCGCCGCCGTCCGCGTCGACCAGCACGTAGCCGCCGCGCGCGACGCCGTCGGCGGCCAGTTCGGCCGTGCGTTCGTGGGTCGGCAGGTTCTGCCTGGTCAGCACGAGACCGACCGGCATGTCGTGCCGGGACAGCAAGGCACGCCAGGCCGCCGCGGTCTCGTTCGCGTCGCCCGGCCGCAGCACGGCGAGGCCGGGGATGGCGCGCAGCGCCGCGAGATGCTCGATCGGCTGGTGTGTCGGGCCGTCCTCGCCGAGGCCGATCGAGTCGTGCGTCCACACGTATGTCGTCGGCAGTCCCATCAGCGCGGCCAGCCGGACAGCTGGCCGCATGTAGTCGCTGAACGTCATGAACGTGCCGCCGTACGGCCGGGTCGGGCCGTGCAGGGTGATGCCGTTGAGGATGGCGCCCATCGCGTGCTCGCGGATGCCGAAGTGCAGCGTGCGGCCGTACGGCTGGGCCTTCCACTCGCGCGTGGAGATCTCCGGCGGGCCGAACGAGTCCGCGCCGGACATCGTGGTGTTGTTGCTCTCCGCGAGATCCGCCGAACCGCCCCACAGCTCCGGCAGCACGCCGGACAGGGCGTTGAGCACCTCGCCGGACGCCTTCCGGGTGGCGATGCCCTTCGGGTCCGCCGGCCAGGTGGGCAGCGTGTCGGTCCAGCCTTGTGGCAGTTCGCGGGCGTGCAGCCGGTCGAACAGCACCTTGCGGTCCGGGTTCGCGGCGGCCCACTTGTCGAACCAGTCCGCCCACAGGGCATGCGCGAGCTTGCCTCGGTCCAACACCTCGCGGGCGTGCGCGAGCACCTCGTCCTCGACCGGGAAGGCCACGTCCGGGTCGAACCCGAGGATGCGCTTCACGGCGGCCACCTCGTCCGCGCCGAGTGCCGAGCCGTGTGCCTTGCCGGTGTTCATCTTCGTCGGCGCCGGGTAGCCGATTATCGTGCGCAGCACGATGATCGACGGGCGGCTGGTCTCGGCCTTGGCGGCCTCGATCGCGGCCAGGATGCCGGTCACGTTCTCGCCGCCGTCCACGTGCTGCACGTGCCAGCCGTAGGCCTCGTAGCGCTTGCCGGTGTCCTCGGACAGCGCGATGTTCGTGTCGTCCTCGATGGAGATCCGGTTCAGGTCGTAGATCAGCACCAGGTTGCCGAGCTGTTGCGTGCCGGCGATCGAGGACGCCTCGGACGTGACGCCCTCCTCGATGTCACCGTCCGACGCGAGCACGTAGACGTGGTGGTCGAACGGGCTCTCGCCGGGCGGCGCATCGGGGTCGAAAAGGCCGCGCTCGCGGCGGGCCGCCATCGCCATGCCCACCGCGGACGACAGGCCCTGGCCGAGTGGCCCGGTTGTCATCTCCACCCCGGCCGTGTGCTGGTACTCCGGGTGGCCCGGCGTCAGGGAGCCCCACGTGCGCAGCGCCATGATGTCGGCCAGTTCGAGGCCGTAGCCGGCCAGGAACAGCTGCAGGTAGAGGGTCAGGCTGCTGTGCCCGCAGGACAGCACGAACCGGTCCCGGCCGACCCAGTGCGGGTCCGTCGGGTCGTGCCGCATGACCCGCTGGAACAGCGAGTACGCCGTCGGCGCAAGGCTCATGGCGGTGCCGGGATGGCCGTTGCCCACCTTCTGCACCGCGTCCGCCGCCAGCACCCGGATCGTGTCGACCGTGCGCCGGTCCAGGTCGGTCCAGTCCGCTGGCAGGTGGGGGGTGGTCAGCCGGGTGAGATCGTCTGTGTCGGACACGGACCTGAACTCCCACTCTCACATCGGTGCGGGACCGGTCGCCGGTGTCACTTCGCCGGATCTCGATCGATCCCGACGAACTGCGCGCCGGCCCGGACCCGCGAATCTCCCTCGTCGCGCCCAGCCTAGTCCTGTGGCCGCGAGCGTGTGATCTCGAACGGCCAGGTCGGGTTCGTGTCGTGCGCGGGTCGTGCCTGGGTCGCCCCGGCGCGGGGAATCAGACATGCGGTGATTACGATGCGCAGGTAAGGGCGTGAGTGCCCAAGTCGCTCTGCCCAATCAACAGCGTGAGGAGCCAGATGTCGCCGGTGGATGCCGTGCGTGGAGCAGCGTCGTGAGAACGGTCGACGACGCGCCAGCGGCTGCTGTTCGGGCGACTTCCCCCAAGGACGTGCTGCGGGCCTACGTGGCGCTGATCAAGCCCAGGGTCATCGAGTTGCTGCTCGTCACCGCGATCCCGGCGATGTTCCTCGCGGAGCGCGGGTTTCCGGGGCCGTGGATGGTGTTCGCGGTGCTCGTCGGCGGCACCATGGCGGCCGGCAGCGCGAACGCACTGAACTGTGTGATCGACGCGGACATCGACGCGGTGATGAAGCGCACGAAGTCGCGCCCGCTGGTCCGGCACGAGGTCACGCCGCGCAACGCGTTGATCTTCGGCCTCGTGCTCGGTGTCGGCTCGTTCACCTTGTTGTTGCTGCTGACCAACTGGCTGGCCGCGGTGCTCGCGGTCGCCGCGATCCTGTTCTACGTCCTCGTATACACGATGCTGCTCAAGCGGCGGACGTCGCAGAACATCGTGTGGGGTGGTGCGGCGGGCTGCATGCCGGTGGTGATCAGCTGGGCCGCGGTGACCGGCACGGTGGCGTGGCCCGCGGTGGTGATGTTCGGCGTGGTGTTCTTCTGGACCCCGCCGCACTTCTGGGCGCTGGCGATGAAGTTCAAGGACGACTACGCGCGGGCCGGCGTGCCGATGCTGCCGGTGATCGCGACGCAGGAGCGGGTGTCCCGGCAGATCATCATCTACTCGTGGGTGATGGTGGCGTGGACGCTGCTGCTGGTGCCGGCCACCGGTTGGGTGTACGCGACGTTCACGGTGGCGTTCGGCGCGTGGTTCCTGGTCGCGGCGCACCGCCTGCACAGCGGGATCAAACGCGGGGTGAAGACCAACCCAATGACGCTGTTCCACGTGTCGAACACGTACCTGATGCTGGTGTTCGTGGCGCTGGCCGTGGACTCGGCGCTGCACCTGCCGGTCGTGGGCTGGTTCTAGATCGCGGCCAGCAGTTCGTTCACGGACGGGTCGTCGAGGGACTCCATCACGCACTGCCACAGCTCAAGGTTCGCGGTGGCCCAGTGGGAGTACGCGGCGGCGGCTTCCGCGCTGTAGAAGTAGAAACCGGCGTCGTGCACGCCACGCTGTTCGCCGACGATCTTGGTGGCCAGTTCGCGCAACGTGAGGCCGTTCTCGGTGAGATAGCGGTGTGCCAGCATCACCGGGGTCACCGGCAGCGCCTTGAACAGCGTGTCCGCATCGGACAGCGCCTGTGCCTCAAGGCTGATGCCGCGGTGCCGGGTGGCCATCTCGGCCTCGATGACGACCGCGTCGACCCGCCGCGCCGCGTCGGCGGACACACCGGACTCGGCCAGGATCCGCATTCTCGGCGCGCGGCCGGCGGACGCCGTGGAGTTGCGGCGGACCAGGTAGTTCAGGTCGTGCACGAGCGCCGCCGTCGCCACGACGGCCACGTCCGCGCCGTTGGCCGCGGCGAACCGGGCGCCCTTGTCCCGCACGAAACTCACATGGTGCCAACCGTGGAACGGCAGGTTCCCGGCCCGTCTACACAGGTCACGGACCCGCCGGGCGACTTCGGCGACGGCCGGGGCCGGCACGGTGTGCGGGATCGGGTTCGCGGTGTTCTGCTCGCGCATCGGAACCTCCGACTGCTGTGACTTGCGCAGCGATCGTAGGTCCGATTCGCGGGTGGACGGTCCGTTTCCGGTCAATCTCCGACCGGTGGGTGAGCCGCCGGCTAGAGGCGGCCGGCCAGGTCGGCGAGGCGGTTGCGCATCGGGATGTGCCGTTGGGACAGGCCGGTGCCCGGGTCGTAGGACAAGCTCCACGGCGCCACCATTCGTGACTTCACCAGGAACGTCATGGTGCCGTCCGCGGCGTGCGGGATGCGGTGGAACTCGTGCGACAACAGGTAGCCGCTGGTGCCCGCCTCGCACATCGTGCCGCGTTCCTTGGTGACCGAGCGGATCTCGGTCCGCTGTTCGTCCAGTTCGGCGGTGAACCGTTCGTGCAGGTAGGAGCCGGACAGCAG
>DATBCR010000150.1:0-7375 GCA_036270375.1 Pseudonocardiaceae bacterium
CCGGACTCCTGGTTCTTCCCGGTGACGAGCGTGCGGATGTAGACGATCCGCTCGCCCTTCTTGCCGGAGATCCGTGCCCAGTCGTCCGGGTTGGTGGTGTTGGGCAGGTCCTCGTTCTCGGCGAACTCGTCCACGATCGCGTCCAGCAGGTGCTGTACCCGCAGGCCGTGCTGGTGGGTGTCGAGCACCGACTTGATGGCCGCCTTCTTGGCCCGGTCCACGATGTTCTGGATCATCGCGCCCGAGTTGAAGTCCCGGAAGTACAGCACCTCCTTGTCACCGTTGGCGTAGGTGACCTCGAGGAACCGGTTGTCCTCGCTCTCGTCGTACATCCGCTCGACGGTGTGCTGGATCATCGCGTCGATGCAGGCCGTCCGGTCGTCGCCGAACTCGGCCAGGTCGTCCGCGTGGATGGGCAGTTCCGACACGAGGTACTTGGAGAAGATGTCGCGTGCCGCCTCCGCGTCGGGTCTCTCGATCTTGATCTTCACGTCGAGCCGGCCCGGCCGCAGGATGGCGGGGTCGATCATGTCCTCGCGGTTGGACGCGCCGATGACGATGACGTTCTCCAGCCCCTCGACGCCGTCGATCTCCGACAGCAGCTGCGGCACGATCGTCGTCTCCACGTCCGACGAAACGCCGCTGCCACGAGTGCGGAAGATCGAGTCCATCTCGTCGAAGAACACGATCACCGGGGTGCCTTCGGACGCCTTCTCCCGTGCCCGCTGGAAGATCAGCCGGATGTGCCGCTCCGTCTCGCCGACGAACTTGTTCAGCAGCTCGGGACCCTTGATGTTGAGGAAGTACGACTTGGCCTGGCCGTCGTCGTCCCCCCGTGCCAGGGCGACCTGCTTGGCGAGGGAGTTGGCGACCGCCTTCGCGATCAGCGTCTTGCCACAACCGGGCGGACCGTAGAGCAGCACGCCCTTCGGTGGGCGCAGCTTGTACTCGTTGAACAGGTCGGCGTGCAGGAACGGCAGTTCGACGGCGTCCCGGATCTGTTCGATCTGCCGGAAAAGGCCGCCGATGTCCTCGTAGCGAACGTCCGGCACCTCCTCGAGCACCAGGTCCTCGACCTCGGCCTTGGGCACCCGCTCGTAGGCGTACCCGGCCTTGCTGTCGACGAGCAGCGAGTCGCCCGGCTTGATCGGCATGTCCGCGAGCGGATCGGCGAGCAGCACCACCCGCTCCTCGTCCGCGTGCCCGACCACAAGCGCCCGCAGCGGGCCACCGGTCATCTCGGCCGCCAGCACCTCACGCAGCGTGCAGACCTCGCCGGTGCGTTCGAAGGATCCGCCCTCGACCACGGTGAGCGCCTCATTGAGCCGCACCGACTGTCCGATCTTCAGCGTGTCGCCTTCCACCGCCGGGGACACGGCTACCCGCATCTTGCGGCCGGAGGTGAACACGTCCACCGTGCCGTCCTCGTAGCGACGCTGGAACACGCCGTACCCACTGGGCGGCTGGGCGAGCCGATCGACCTCCTCCCGCAGCGCGAGCAGTTGGCCACGCGCCTCGCGCAGCGTGTCCACCAGTTTGGCGTTCCGCTCGGTGAGCTGGCTCACCCGCTCGGACGCCTCGGCCAGCCGTTGCTCCAGCAGCCTGGTGTGCCGTGGTGACTCACTGATCTTCCTGCGTAGCAGAGCAACTTCGTCTTCAAGGAACCGGATCTGCGCGGACAACTCGGCGTTGCTCTGGCCGATGCTCCGCTCGCCGCCCTCATCGGGCTGGCTGCCGGGATGGTCGTGCTGCATGTCGGCACCCTCCTCCCGCGGTCGTGTACTCCACGGTACCGGCGATCACCGTCGATCGGGGGGATCTGGGTGTCCCCACCTGGACCGAGGGTCGTACCGCTCCACTCGGCGGGATGAACTACTCCATACCGGTGTCGGGGGGAACCGCTCAACCGCTAACGTGCGTCACACACAAAGTTCCAGTACAAGCGCCACGTGATGCGCGCCACATTCGCGCCATTCGGCAGACATCCGCGAGGAGACCTCGATGTCCGTCCCGCCGCAGCAGCCCGGGCCGTTCGGGCCGCCTGGCCCCTTTGGCGAGCAGCCAGAAGGGTTCGGCCAGCAACCGGGTGGTTTCGGCCAACAGCCCGGTCAGCAACCTGGGCAGCCGGGATACGGCCAGCAGCCGGGCTACCTGCCGCCCGGTGGTTTCCCGCCGATGCCGCCCGGTCAGCCGCAGCCGCTCGGTTACGGGCCGCCCAGCGGTGGGTTCCCCCAGCAGCCAGGTGGCTATCCCCCGCCAGGGCAACCCGGTGGTTTCCCCCCGCCGGGGCAGCCCGGTTTCCCCGGTCAGCCGCCCGGGTTCCCGCCCGGCCAGCCGCCAGTCGGCTACGGCTACCCCGGCGGTCCCGGTGGCCCTGGTGGCCCGCCGGCCAAGAACAAGGCGCTGCCGTGGCTGCTTGCCGGTGGCGGCGTTGTCGTCGTCGGTGTCGTCGTGGTGCTGCTGTTCGTGTTCGGCGTGTTCGGCGGCAGTGGTGCCACCAGCAGCCCGGACCAGCTCGCGCAGGCCGTCGCGGACGCCCTGAACAGCCAGGACACCGCCAAGGCCAACGCGATCTCGTGTGACGGCACGCCGTCCGTCACCAACAGCCAGGACCTGCAGCAGCTCAAGAACTCCCACGTGAAGGCGACCGTCACCGGCAACGCGATCGTGACCGGGTCCACGGCCAAGGCGAACATCCACCTGAAGTTCCAGGAGCAGGGTCACACCATTGATCTTGATGGAACCGTGACTATGCAGCAGAAGAACGGCAAGTGGTGCGTGCCGTCCAACGGGTTCGCGGCGGACAGCAAGTCCATGAAGATCGACGGCAAGAACCCGTCGGACTTCGCGGGCGGCGGCGTGCCGGGGTCGTCGGGCTCATCGCCGGACAGCGGTAGCCCCTCCAGTGGCGGCAGCCTGCCGAGCGGCGGCCCGGCCAGCGGCTCGCCACCCAGCACCTGACATGACCTATCCCCCGCAGCCGCCCGGCCCCGGACCTGGACCGTACGGACCACCACCGGGTCAGGCCGATCCGTTCGGGCAGCAGTCGTTCGCACAGCAACAGTACGAACAGCAGATGCCGGGCGGCTATGTCGGCTCGCCCGGCTACGGGCAGCCGCCGAAGAAGCGCACCGGGCTGGTCGTGGGCATCGTGATCGCCGTCGTGGTGCTGGTCGGCGCGGGAGTCGGCGGGTACTTCCTGTTCTTCCACAAGAACACCGCCGGCACCGCGAACGCCACACCACAGCAGGTGGTCAGCGGGTTCGCCCAGTCCTACACGTCACTCGCGCACACCCTGTCCATCGATGACCTTGCCAAGGTGAAGACGTACCTGTGCGCGAAAGACCAGGACGCCGTGCAGGCGATCTTCGACCACGAAAAAGGCACGAACGGCAAGGACACGTCGTTCAGCATGCGCGCCGACCGGGTCACCACCACGGGCGACGGTGGCACGTTCATGCTGACGATCAGCGAGGCCGGCAACACGAGCCCGCCGCACAAGGGCACGCTGGTCCGCCAGAACGCGCAATGGCTGGTGTGCAACACGTTGTCCACGCCGAACTGACACGGCTGCGCCGGAAAGTCAGCCCTTGCTCGGCCGCCGCTGCGGGCGGGGCGCCACCACACCGTCGGCCAACCTGCGCGCGGTGAGCAGGAACGCGGTGTGCCCGACCATCCGGTGCTCCGGCCGGACCGCGAGACCGACCACGTGCCACGACCGCATCATGGTTTCGAACGCCTGCGGCTCGGTCCAGCACTGCTGTTCGCGCAGCGCCTCGGTCACCTTGGACAGCTGGGTCGTCGTGGCCACGTAGACCACCAGCACACCACCGGGGATCAGGTTCGCGGCCACCGTCGGCAGGACGTCCCACGGCGCCAACATGTCCAGCACCACCCGGTCCACCTCGCCAGTGTGCACCGTCACGTCGGCCACGTGCAGGGTCCAGTTCGGCGGTACGGCACCGAAGAACCGCTCGACGTTGCGGACGGCGTGCACGGCGTGGTCGTCGCGGACTTCGTAACTGGTCACCGTGCCCGACTCGCCGACCGCGCGCAGCAGCGAACACGTCAGGGCACCGGACCCGGCGCCGGCCTCCAGTACCCGCGCGCCCGGGAACATGTCGCCCCACATCACGATCTGCGCGGCGTCCTTCGGGTAGATCACCTGGGCGCCGCGCGGCATGGACAGCACGTAGTCGGGCAGCAGCGGCCGCAGCGCGAGGTACGCGGTGCCGGCGGCCGACGTGACGACGGAGCCCTCCGGCAGGCCGATCAGCTTGTCGTGCTCCAGCGCGCCCCGATGGGTGTGATACGTCTGGCCGGATTCGAGGACAACCGTGTAGTGCCGGCCCTTCGGATCGGTCAACTGCACCCGGTCACCGGCCCGGAACGGACCGCTGGCGCTGGTCAAGCTGGGAAACCTCCTGGTCGGAGCGCTGTCGTGCGCGAAACGATCGGGCCGAACAACGGGACCCGGCACCGAATCGTCGCAGAGCCGCTGATCAGGGCATGCGGCGGGCCGACACCGCGGCGTTCAGGTCCTCGCGGCGCAGCACCCCGGCCGGCTTGCCGTCGTCGTCCACCACGAGGAACTGCCACGCCGCGGTCTCCCGGACGCGGTCGATGATGTCCTCGCCGGACTCCGAGTCGAACAGCACCGTATCCGGGCGGATCGGCTGGGCGGCGTCCTCGGCCGGCGCCATCGGGGCGTGCGCGGCCAGTTGCCGTGCGGCGACCTCGTCCAGCAGCCCGGCCGCGACCCCGTCCGGCCGGACCAGCACCACACCCCGGCCGGCCGCCGCGAACAGGGCGTCCCCGACCGGGCTCTCGGCCGGCAGTTGCAGCACCGGCCGCAGGATCTCGGCCAGGGTCATGCCGTCCGGCCAGCTGTGCCGCTGCTCCGCGGCCAGCTCGCCGCTCGCGCCCATCACCACGAACCACGCGGTCAGCACGCACACGCCGAGGCGGAAGTACTCGTCGACGGTGCCGGCGATCAGCCCGGACAGCGCCCACACGACCAGCCCGATGGCCACCACACCGCCGCCGATCACGGCCGCCCTTGTGCCGAACGGCCGCCGTCCGGTGACCGCCCAGACCCCCGCGCGCAGCATCCGGCCACCGTCCAGCGGCAGGCCGGGCAGCAGGTTGAACACCGCGACCGCACCGTTGGCGATCGCGCACTCCACCACCAGAAGCCGGACCGGGCCGCCGCCGGGCGAGATCGGGATGAGCGCCGCGAACACGAGGCCGAGCAGCAGCGACACGGCCGGTCCCGCGGCCGCCACCCAGCCCTCCTGGCTCGGCCGGCGCGGTGTCCGGCCGAGTTCGGACAGCCCGCCGAGCAGGAACAACCGCAGCCGGCGCACGGGGATGTCGAGCTTCATCGCGACGACGCAGTGACCGAGTTCGTGCGCGAGCACCGAACCGCCGAGGAGCACCGCGAACGCGGCGGAAAGGCCGATCGACGCCAGACCGCTCGTGCCCGGCAGGAACCGGCCGACCAACGGCGCGTACAGGAGGGTGACGACGGCCGAGCCGATCCACCATGACGGCGCGAGCAGCACCGGCACCCCACGGAGCCGGAACAGCAGCAGCCCACCGTTGTCCTCGCCGCTGCCGCGCCCGGCGGTTCCTCTCGTCACGCTGCAAGGCTAGATCGCCGCGTGTCGTAGTGCCGTGACGACGGGCTGTCAGTGGTGTCGCCTACGCTGCGGACATGGTCGACACGATCCAGGCGGAAACAGTGAGTGACACCACCGGGGTCGAAGAAGAACTGCCGAGACGGCCCGCCCTGTCGCCGTCGCGGGCCGGGGATTTCAAACAGTGCCCGCTGCTCTACCGGTTCCGCGCGGTCGACCGCATCCCGGAGACGCCGGACAGGGCCCAGGTGCGCGGCACGGTGGTGCACGCAGTGCTGGAGAAGCTGTTCGGCCTGCCGGCCGCCGACCGGGTGCCGGACCGGGCGGACGAGCTGGTCGCGCCGGCATGGGCGGAACTGGTCACCGAGCGGCCCGCGCTGGCCGAGCTGTTCGACGGGCCGGACGACCCCGCGCTTGCGGGATGGCTTGCCAGCGCACGGGAACTGCTCGCCAGCTACTTCGAGCTTGAGGACCCGCGCCGGGTACGACCCGAGGCGTGCGAGCTGCGGGTGGAGACCGAGCTGGCGTCCGGGCTGCTGCTGCGTGGTTTCATCGACCGGGTGGACGTGGCGCCGACCGGCGAGATCCGGATCGTCGACTACAAGACCGGCACCGCGCCGAGGGAGTTCGGCGAGGCCAAGGCGTTGTTCCAGATGAAGTTCTACGCGCTGGTGCTCTACCGCATCCGCGGTGTGGTGCCACGGCAGCTGCGGCTGATGTACCTTGCCGACCGGCAGTCCCTGGTCTACACGCCGGACGAGGCCGAACTGGTCCGGTTCGAGCGCACGCTGGACGCGGTGTGGCAGGCGATCCTGCGCGCCGGCCGGACGGGCGATTTCCCGCCGAACCCGAGCCGGCTGTGCGACTGGTGCGACCACAAGTCCCGCTGCCCGGCGTTCGGCGGCACGCCACCGCCGTATCCCGGCTGGCCGGAACCGGACGCGGCCACCGAGAGCCCGCTGGACCGGGCGGACTGATGGTCGAGTCGTTCTACCTGCCGCTGGACACCGACCGGTTCCGGTCCACCGGGCACACCGCGGGGCCGTGGTCGCCGGACAGCCAGCATCTCGGGCCGCCGTCGGCGCTGCTGGTGCGGCAGCTGGAACTTTCCGCGCCCGGTCCGGACAGCCTGCTGGCCAGGGTGACCGTCGAGGTGCTGGGACCGGTGCCGGTGGCGGACCTGACGGTGCGGTCGTGGGTGATCCGGCCCGGGCGGTCGGTCCAGCTGTGCGGTGCGGAGTTGCGGGCCGGCGACCGGCCGGTGGCCACGGCGGCCGCATGGTGGATGACGACGAACGACACGACGGATGTGGCGGCCGGCGTCGCCGATCCGATCCCGTCCATCGACGCCGGCCAGCCCGCGGGCACACCGGAGGGTTGGCGCAGCGGCTACATCGAGGCGATGGAGTGGATCTCCATCAAGGGCGGCCTCGGCACGGCAGGCCCGGCGACGGTATGGGCGCGCCAGCGGGTCGCGCTCGTCGAGGGTGAGGTGCCGAGCGGGATGCAACGGCTGATGGCCGTCGCGGACTCCGGCAACGGCGTGTCCAACCGGCTGGACCCGAGGGAATGGTTCTTCATCAACACCGACCTGACCGTGCACACCTGGCGCCCACCGGTCGGCGAGTGGATCGGCCTCGACGCGAACACGGCGATCGGCCCCACCGGCCTCGGCGTCGCGACGACGACGTTGCACGACCGGACCGGCCCGGTCGGCACCGGCAACCAGGCCCTGC
>DATBCR010000151.1:0-4731 GCA_036270375.1 Pseudonocardiaceae bacterium
CGGGACGAGGTGGCCGGCGATCTCGGCCAGCAGGCGGACAACCTTGCCCTGTACCACGATCCGACCAAACTCGCGTCGCCGCCGGCCTGGGTGCGGCCGGACGTGAGCACGCTGTTCGGCGTCGTGGAGCCCAACGGGCACAGCAGGCAGCCGAAGTTCCAGTCGGCGTCGCTACCGGTGTCCTCGGCGGACGTCGCGGTCGCGCTTGGCGACTCGGTGCAGGTCTACCGGGACGTGTTCGTCGATCGGGTGCACTACATGATGGTCACCGAGCATTCCGTGCGCGGGGACGCGGTGCAGCTGGCCGCCGACCTGACCGACCAGGACAACACCCTGACCCATTTCGCGGTGCTGCTGATCGGCGCGGACGCGGTGGCCATCGTGGTGGCCGCGGCGCTGGGCTACGGGCTGACCGTGGCCGGCCTGCAGCCGGTGCACCGGGTGGCGAGCGCGGCCGCGCATGTCGCGACCACCCAGGACCTGCACGCCGCGGTGCCGATCGCGCGCCGGGAGACCGCGGAGGTGGCCAGCGTCGCGGCCAGCATGAACCAGATGCTCACCGCGCTCGGCCTGTCAAGGGAGGCGCAGCGGCAGCTCGTCGACGACGCGAGCCACGAGCTGGCGACGCCGCTGACCAGCCTGCGCACCAACGTGAACCTGTTGCTGCGGGCGGAAAGGAACCCGGAACGGCAGCTCAGCAACGCCGACCGGCAGCGGTTGCTGACCGATATCGAGGCCCAGATGGGTGAGCTGGACCAGCTGATCGAGGAGGTCGTGGACGTGGCCCGCGATCCGGGCTACGGCGAGGAGATCACCGAACTCGACCTTGCCGACGTGGTGCGGTCGGCGGTGATCCGGGCACGGGCGCGGACACCCGACGTGACGTTCACGCTGACCGAGCAGCCGGTGCCGATGTTCGGCAAGCGCGCCAGCCTGGAACGGGCCGTGCTCAACCTGCTGGACAACGCCGCGAAGTGGAGCCCGCCGGACGAGCCGGTGTACGTGGACGTCCAGCGGTCCGTGGGCCGGGCGTCGGTCACGGTGGCCGACAGCGGTCCTGGGGTGCCCGAGGCGGACCTGGAGCGGGTGTTCGAGCGGTTCCACCGGACGGATGACGCCCGCGCGCTGCCGGGTTCCGGTCTGGGGCTGGCGATCGTGCGGCAGGTCGCGCAGTCGCACGGCGGGCGGGCCTGGCTGGAGCGTCGGCCGGCGGGGGGCACGATGGCGCACTTCGAGCTGCCGGCGTGACGTGAGCACGTGATGAGTGAGTGCTCACTCGTTGACATGAGTGAGCACTCACTCATACGATGGTGGCGTGGACGACGCATCGGGTGACCGCAGGGAGCAGGCCCGGCAACTGTTGGAGCGACGGCGGGTGGAGCGGCGGGCCGCGCAGGGTGGCAGCCGGTCCGGTCGGGCGCCCGCGATGAGTGTCGACGAGCGGCGGGCCGCGATCCTCGCCGTTGCCGTGCCGATGCTGGTCGAGCGCGGCGGCGGTGTGACGACCAGTGAGATCGCGGCGGCGGCTGGGATCGCCGAGGGCACGCTGTTCCGGGCCTTCCGGGACAAGCAGGGGCTGTTCATGGCCTGTCTGCGGGCGACGCTGGAATCCGGGGCCGAAGTGGCCGAGATCGAGCGGATCGACAGGTCGCTGCCGCTGGCCGAGCGGCTGACCGATGCGGTCCGGTCGGTGGCCGACTACCAGAACCGGCTGTGGTCGGTGATGGTCGCGTTGCGCGGTACCGGCGTCAATCCACGCCCGGACGAGCGCAGGCCGGACGGTCCGCCGATGGCGATGATCCGGATCTCCGCCGCGGTGGCCGCGCTGTTCGACGCCGATCAGCTCAGGGTGGCGCCGGACCTGGCCGCTCGGCTGCTGCTCGGCTCCGTGTTCAGCAATCGCCTGCAGGCCGAGGGGCTCGGGCCGTCGGGGGCCGATCTGCCGGAACTCGTCGACCTGTTCCTGCACGGCATCCTGCGTCACACCAACGGGGGGACACAGTCATGACTGAACTCATGATCGAGGCGGACCGGGTCAGCAAGCGGTTCGGGTCGCTCGTCGCGCTGGACGGTGTGAGTGTCGCTGTGCCCCGCGGAAGTGTGCTCGGGCTGCTCGGGCACAACGGTGCCGGTAAGACGACGCTTGTCAACGTTCTGGCGACGCTGCTGCCGCCGACGAGTGGTTCGGCGACGGTGGCCGGGTTCGACGTGGCCCGGCAGGCGCACCAGGTACGTGGGCGAATCGGCCTCACGGGGCAGTTCGCCGCGGTGGACGAGCAACTGTCCGGATTGGACAATCTGGTGCTGATCGCCCGGCTGCTCGGCGCGACCCGGCGGGAGGCACTCGTGCGGAGCGGCGAACTGATGGCGATCTTCGGCCTCACGGACGCGGCACGGCGGCCGGCCCGGACGTATTCCGGTGGCATGCGGCGCCGGCTGGACCTGGCGGCCAGTCTGGTCGGCCGGCCGGATGTGATCTTCCTCGACGAGCCGACGACCGGGCTGGATCCGGCCAGTCGGATCGGGATGTGGGAGATCGTGGAAACCCTTGTCGGCGACGGCACAACGGTGCTGCTGACGACCCAGTACCTGGACGAGGCCGATCGGCTGACGGACTCGATCACCGTGCTGTCACAGGGAAAGGTGGTCGCGTCGGGTACCGCGGCGGAACTCAAGGCGCAGGTCGGGCAGCGGACCGTCGTCGTCACGCTGTCCGAGCCGGGCGACGTCGGTGCCGCGGTCGACGCGCTGGCGCGAGTCGGGCTGCAACCGGTGCTGGACAACGAAAGGCACGCCGTGATCATCCCGGTGGCGCGGTCCGCGGAACTGGCGGTCGTGGTTCGAGCGCTGGACCAGGATGCCATCGAGGTCGGCGAACTCGCGCTGACCGAACCCACGCTGGACGACGTCTACCTCAGCCTCGCGCACACCCCGGTCGCCGCCTGAACCCGTTGGGAGTTCCCATGACCACGGCAGTCGCCAATCCCGGCACCGACCACACCACGACGTTCCGTCCGTGGCGCGGAAGTGGTGTCCCCACCCAGATTCTGGTGCTCACCGGACGTTCGCTGCGGGCCATCGTGCGGGATCCGCGGATGATCGTCTTCAGCCTGCTGCAGCCGCTGGTGATGCTGTTGCTGTTCAGCCAGATCTTCGCCAGTATCGCGCGGACGCCCGGCTTTCCGCACGGCATCAGCTATATCGACTACCTGATGCCGGCGATCCTGGTGAACACCGCGATGGGCGCCGCGGTGCAGTCCGGGGTCGGACTGGTCAACGACATGAAGAACGGTGTGCTGGCACGGTTCCGGTCGCTGCCGATCCGGCTGGGCTCGGTGTTGTTCGCGCGCAGTCTTTCCGATGTGGTGCGTACCGGTATCCAGCTCGTGATGATGCTGATCTGCGCGGCGCTGCTGTTCGGGTTCGACCCGGCCGGCGGGGTTGCCGGTGTCGCGGCGGCGTGGGGGCTCGGCCTTGTGGTGGGCTGGGGGCTCGGATGGGTGTTCATCGCGGCGGGTTCTTGGCTGCGTAACGCGGAAATCATGCAGATGGTCGGGTTTCTGCTGATGTTTCCGTTGATGTTCGCGTCGAGCGCGTATGTGCCGGTGGCCAATCTGCCGGGGTGGCTGCAAGCGGTGGCGCACGTCAATCCGATGACGTACGCGGTGAGCGCGTCCCGAGCGCTGTCGCTGAGCCTCCCGGTGGGGACGGGGGTCCTCGCCGCGCTCGCGACGAGTGCGGGGCTCGCGCTCGTCAGTTCGACGTTGGCGGTTCGTGGCTTCCGGCGGCCGATCTAGCCTGCCGCGGTTACCTTGACCGGCGCTGGTTCGCGGCGGGCGGTCCGGCTTGACAGCACCACCATCGGCACGATCAGCGTGACG
Organism: Pseudonocardiaceae bacterium; assembly: GCA_036270375.1. Lineage (GTDB taxonomy): Bacteria > Actinomycetota > Actinomycetes > Mycobacteriales > Pseudonocardiaceae > DATEPR01. The sequence continues at coordinate 3,882 of DATBCR010000151.1, forward strand.
ACGAAGCCGACCACGCCCAGCGCGAACCCCAGGTCGGTGGCCTGGGCGATGGCGCCGATGGCGGGCGGGCCGGCGAGGAAACCGGTGTAGGCGATCGAGGTCACGAAGCCGATCTCACGCTCGCCGCCGGTACCGTCCTTGCGGCGGCCCGCAGCGCCCGCCAGGCTGATCGAGACCGGGAAGCAGAACGCGAGGCCGATCCCGACCAGCGCGAAACCGGCGTAGTCCGCGGGCACCCACGGCACGAGGACGACGGTGAACATGCCGATCGCGGCCACCGCGGCGCAGGCGCCGAGCAGCCGGTACGGCCCCCAGCGGCGCTCCCAGCGTTCCCCGAGCAGCCGGGCGGCCGCCATCGCGATGTTGAAGCAGGCGAAGCCGACGGTGGCCGCGGACTCGCCGATACCGCGCTGGTGCACCAGGAACAGCGCCGACCAGTCACCGTTGGCACCCTCGGCGATGGCGGAGCCGAGCATGATCGCGGCGAGCAGCCACATCGCGGGGCGGCGGAACGGCGAGAGGTGCTGGCCGCCGGCTTCGTGGCGGCGGTGGGTCTTGCGGTCCGGTCGGGTGCCGGGAATCGAACGGGCCACCGTGAGCACCACGGCCACGCCCACCACCGCGACCACTGTGAAGTGCCGCAACGGTGTCCAGGCGAGCGCGACCAGCCAGCCGGCGACGAGGCCACCGGCCAGCGCGCCGAAGCTGTAGGCGGCGTGGAAGGTCGGCATCAGGGGCCGGTCGAGTTGGCGAGTGACGGACACGGCGGCGATGTTCATCGAGACGTCCAGCCCGCCGATCGCCACGCCGAGCAGGAACATCACGGCACCGAGCACCGGGATCGACGGGG
>DATBCR010000152.1:0-5514 GCA_036270375.1 Pseudonocardiaceae bacterium
GCTCTCACACAGCAGGGGGTCACGCGGTTCGTTGAAGTGGGTCCGGGGGCCGCGTTGGTGCCGAATGGTGTCATGCGGCGTGGTCGTGGCGAGGTTCGCACGATGTTGACCGCGGTGGCTCGGTTGTTCGTGGAGGGCCAGCAAGTCAACTGGGCCGCGATGTTGCATGGGGGCCGGCGGGTCGCGTTGCCTACCTACCCGTTCCAGCGGCGTCGTTACTGGCTCGAACAGCGCAGTAGCAATTCCTCGCATTATGGCGTCAGTTGGCGGCCGATTGCCGATGGCCGTGCCGAACTGTCGGGCAAGTGGCTCATCGTCGGTGGAAAGACGCGGCTACCCGGCGTGCACGTTGAGATTCCGGACGGCGCCGACCGTCACGCCATAGCGGCTTTGTTGCCGACAGACGTAACCGGTGTGTTGTCGCTGCTGACCGAACTCAACGCCACGGTCGCGCTGGTTCAGGCGCTCGGGGATGCCGGAATCGAGGCCCCGCTGTGGTTCGCGACCACCGGCGCGGTTGCGGCGCTCCCGTCCGACGACCCACCCGACCCGACTCAGGCGATGCTCTGGGGCCTTGGTCGAACCGTCGCCCTTGAGTATCCGCACCGCTGGGGCGGGCTGGTCGATCTGCCGCCCGATCTCACCGATCGTGTCATCGAACGGCTGTGCGCGGTGCTCGGCGGCCGTGAGGACCAGGTCGCGGTTCGGAGTTCGGGCGTGCTGGCCCGTCGGCTGGTTCGGCGTGTGGGTACCAAAAAGTGGCAGCCAAGGGGCACAGTGCTGGTCACGGGCGGGACCGGTGCGCTCGGTGGCCATGTCGCGCGATGGCTTGTGGACAGGGGTGCCGAGGTGGTCCTGGTCGGCCGCCGCGATACGCACGTCGAACACGGGACGTTCGTGGCGTGCGACGTCACCGACCGGGCCGCGCTCGCGGCGGTCATCGACGCCATCCCGGACCTCACCGCTGTCGTGCACGCGGCCGGTGTCTTGGCCGATGGAGTCATCGAATCGCTTACCCCGCAACAAATCGAGACCGTCGTTCGTACGAAGGCCGTTTCGGCACAGTATCTGCACGAACTGACCGCCGACCGCGACCTCGACGCGTTCGTCCTGTTCTCATCGTTCGCCGGCACGTTCGGCGCACCCGGCCAGGCCAACTACGCGGCCGCCAACGCCTACCTCGACGCCCTGGCCGAATGCCGCAGGGCCGTTGGCCTGCCGGCGACCGCCATCGCCTGGGGACCGTGGGCGGACGGCGGTATGGCGGCCGGCGTCGACCACCTCGGCCGCACCGGGCTCGTGCCGCTACGCCCCGAGTCGGCCGTCGATGCGCTCGACCTGGATGAATCCGCTGTCGTGGCCGATATCGACTGGCCGACATTCGCGCCGGCTTTCACGGCGCACCGCCCGAGTCCGCTGATCAGCGAACTGCCGGAGGCTCGCGCCCTCGACCTGACCACCGCGCCGACCACCGCGCTACGCGACAAGCTGTCCGGTCTGTCGGCGGCCGAGTGCGACCGGGTCTTGCTTGACGTGGTCCGTGGTCAGGTCGCGCACGCGTTGGGCTACCGGTCCGCCGACGACGTCGAACCCGACCGGGCGTTCAAGGACCTCGGTTTCGACTCGTTGACCGCCGTGGAACTGCGAAACCGCCTCGACACGGCGACCGGCCTGCACCTGCCCGCCACCCTTGCCTTCGACTACCCGACCTCGGCGGCGCTCACCACCTACCTGCGCACTGCACTTATCGGCGCAGTCGAACCCGTGACGGTGTCGACTGGTACGGCAACCGACGAGCCGATCGCGATCGTCGGCATGGGCTGCCGTTTCCCCGGCGGCATCAGCAATCCGGACGAACTGTGGGACATGCTCGCGGCCGGCCGGGACGCGATCACCGGCTTCCCGACGGAACGCGGCTGGCACACCGACACGCTCTACGACCCGGACCCGGACCACGAGGGCACGACCTACGTCACCGAGGGCGGTTTTCTGCGCGACGCGGGCCGGTTCGACGCCGAGTTCTTCGGCATCTCCCCGCGCGAGGCCCTCGCCATGGACCCACAGCAGCGGCTGCTGCTGGAGACGTCGTGGGAGGCGGTCGAACGGTCCGGCATCGATCCGATGTCGTTGCGCGGCAAGCAGGTCGGCGTGTTCGCCGGCACCAACGGACAGGACTACACGGCCGCGCTGCACCAGGCGGGCCAGGGCGTGGACGGCTACCTCGCGACCGGCAGCGCCGGCAGCGTGCTGTCCGGCCGCGTCTCCTACACCCTCGGCCTCGAAGGGCCGGCCATGACCGTGGACACGGCATGCTCGTCCTCTCTTGTCGCTCTGCACCTGGCCGCTCAAGCACTGCGCGCCGGTGAATGCACGCTGGCGTTCGCCGGTGGCGTGACCGTGATGTCGACGCCGGGCCTGTTCGTGGAGTTCAGCCGGCAGCGTGGGCTGGCCGCTGACGGCCGCTGCAAAGCGTTCTCCGACTCGGCCGACGGCACCGGCTGGGGTGAGGGCGCGGGTGTCGTCGTGCTGGAGCGGCTGTCCGACGCGCTGCGCAACGGCCGGTCCGTGCTGGCCGTTGTCCGTGGCAGCGCGGTGAACCAGGACGGTGCGAGCAACGGCCTGACGGCGCCGAACGGCCCTGCTCAGCAACGCGTGATCCGGGCCGCCCTCGCCAACGCCGGCCTCGCACCGTCCGATGTGGACGCTGTCGAGGCACACGGCACCGGGACCACGCTCGGTGATCCGATCGAGGCCCAAGCCCTGCTGGCCGCCTACGGGCGGGACCGGGATCGGCCGCTGTGGCTGGGATCGATCAAGTCGAACATCGGTCACACCCAGGCCGCGTCCGGCGTCGCGGGCGTGATCAAGATGGTGCTGGCCCTGCGCCACGAGACGCTGCCGCCGACCCTCAACGTCACCGAACCGTCCTCGCACGTCGACTGGTCGTCCGGCGCGGTGCGGCTGCTGACCGATCCGGTGGCGTGGCAGGCGAACGGCCGCCGTCGGGCCGGAGTGTCGTCGTTCGGGGTCAGCGGCACCAACGCGCACGTCGTCATCGAGGAGGCACCACCGGCGGAGGTCATGCCACCGGCCGAGGCCCGCAGTGTGGCCTGGGTGCTGTCCGGGCGAACCGAGACCGCTGTACGGTCGCAAGCCGCACGACTGCTGTCCACCGCAACGGACCTGGCCCCGGTGGATGTGGCGTGGTCGTTGGCGTGCACCAGATCCGCGTTCGAGCACCGGGCATCCGTCGTGGGCGGTTCGCGGGAGGAGTTGCTCGCCGGGCTGTCGGCGCTTGCCGCCGGCGAGCAGCATGCCGCCGTGGTACACGGATCGGCGGTGTCGGGGCGGACCGTGTTCGTGTTCCCGGGCCAGGGTGCGCAGTGGGCGGGGATGGGCGTCGAGCTGTTGGACTCGTCGCCGGTGTTCGCCGCGCGTATGGCCGAGTGCGCGGATGCGTTTGCGCCCTTCGTGGACTGGTCGCTGCCGGACGAACTGCACGGGCCACTGGACCAGGTCGACGTGGTGCAGCCGGCGTCCTGGGCGGTGATGGTGTCGCTGGCCGCGCTGTGGCGGTCGCACGGTGTCGAGCCGGATGCGGTGGTCGGCCATTCGCAGGGTGAGATCGCCGCCGCCGTCGTGGCCGGTGCGTTGTCCCTCGCCGACGGCGCACGCGTGGTCGCGTTGCGCAGCAAGGCGATCGCGCGTTGTCTGGCGGGCAACGGCGGGATGGTGTCGCTCGCACTGCCGGTCGACGCGGTCCGGGAACGGCTGACGGACGGGATCTCGGTGGCCGCCGTGAACGGACCGTCCTCGGTGGTGGTGTCCGGCGACCCGGACGCGCTCGACGAACTGGTCGCCGCCTGTACGGCGGACGGCATCCGGTGCCGCCGGATCCCGGTGGACTATGCGTCACATTCGACGCAGGTCGAGGCGATTCGCGCGGAACTGCTGGACGTGCTGGCGCCGATCCACCCGAAACCGGCCGAGATCCCGTTCTGCTCGACCGTGACCGGCGACGTGATCGACACGTCGACCCTGGACGCCGGCTACTGGTTCCGGAACCTGCGCGAAACGGTGGAATTCGAACGGGCGATCCGCCTGTTGGCCCGCGACGGCAGTCGCCGATTCGTCGAGGTCAGCTCCCACCCGGTACTGACCATCGGCATCCAGGAAACGTTGGACGGCAACGGCATCGCCGTTGGCACCCTCCGCCGCGACGACGGCGGCCCGACCCGGTTCACCGCATCGCTCGGCGAATGGTGGGTGCACGGCGGCCGGGTCGACTGGGACGCGACGTATCCAGGCGGCCGGCGCGTCGCCCTGCCGACCTACGCCTTCCAGGGCGACCACTATTGGCCGCACGGTTCGGGCACGACCCGGCCGCCGGATGCCGGGGACGACGAGTTCTGGGCCGCCGTCGAACGCGAGGACCTGGCGTCGATCGCCGACACACTGGCCGTCGAACAGGAACCGCTCGGCACCGTGCTGCCGGCACTGGCGACCTGGCGCCGCCAACGCCGCGAACAGTCCACAATAGACGAGCTGCGATACCGGATCAGCTGGCAGCAGGTGCCCGACTCGACATCGACACTGTCCGGCACCTGGCTCGTGCTCGTGCCCGACGGCATCGAACATCCGTGGATCGACGGCGCCATCGAGGCGATCCGGGCGGCCGGCGCCGAGGTAGTGACGAAGGCGGACGGCCCGGTGGCGGGCGTGCTTTCGTTGCTGGCCCTCGACGAGACGCACGGCCTTGTGAACACATTTCACACCGTGCAGGCCGGCATCGACGCCCCGCTGTGGCTGGCGACATCGGGCGCCGTGTCGACCGGGCGCGGCGATTCGCTGACCTCCCCGACGCAAGCGCAGGTCTGGGGTCTTGGCCGGGTGGTCGGCCTGGAACACGCCGACCGCTGGGGCGGCCTCGTCGACCTGCCGGACACCGTCGACCCGGTCGCCGCGCAACGCCTGGTCAGCGCACTGGCCGGTATCGCGGACGAGGACCAGCTCGCGATCCGCGGAAACGGCATCCTGGCCCGACGCCTCGTGCACGCCCCGATCGGCGACCGACGACCGTCCAGAACTTGGCAGCCCACCGGCACGATCCTGATCACCGGCGGCACCGGCGCACTCGGCGCGCACGTGGCCCGCTGGCTCGCGACAGCGGGCGCCGACGACCTGATACTCACCAGCCGACGCGGCCCCGACGCCCCCGGCGCCGCCCAACTGGTCGACGAACTGGCCACTCTCGGCGCCACGGCCACCGTGGTCGCCTGCGATGTGGCCGACCGCGCCGCCCTGGCGAAAGTGTTGACAGGCGAACCTATCCGCGCGGTCGTCCACACGGCCGGGGTCGTGCAGGCCACCATGCTCGCCGACATGGACGCGGCCGAACTGGCCGATGTGTTGTCGGCCAAGGTCGACGGCGCACGGAATCTGGACGAACTGCTCGACGACGACCTGGACGCGTTCGTCCTGTTCTCCTCCAACGCGGGCGTGTGGGGCAGCGGC